>JANOCN010000263.1:0-6693 GCA_031412185.1 Betaproteobacteria bacterium
GCCGACCTCGACCTGGCGCTGGAGCCGTTTCGCAAGATCCGCGATGCGGTGGGCAACAAGATGGACATCATGGTCGAGTTCCACAGTTTGTGGCGGCTGCCGATGGCGCAGAAGATTGCACGCGAACTGAAACCGTTCAAGACTTTCTGGCATGAAGACGCGATCCGCATGGATTCGCTCGATCTGCTCAAACAATACGCCAAGGACTGCGAGGCACTGATTTGCGCCAGCGAAACGCTGAGCTACAAATGGGGCTTCAAGGACTATCTGCAAACCGGTGTGGCCGGTATCGCCATGCTCGACCTGAGCTGGTGCGGCGGCCTGACCGAGGCGCGCAAGATTGCCGCCATGGCCGACGCCTGGCAGTTGCCCGTAGCACCACACGACTGCACCGGCCCGGTGGTCTGGGCGGCGTCCACGCACCTGTCGCTGCACGCGCCTAACGCGCTGGTACAGGAAAGTGTGCGCGCCTTTTTCACCGGCTGGTACAAGGAACTGGTCACCGAGTTGCCGGTTGTGAAAGACGGCATGATCAGCCTGAATGGCAAACCCGGTCTGGGACTGGAGTTGTTGCCCGACCTGCACCTGCGGGCTGACGCGGCGGTGCGTACGTCCAAGGTCTGAAGGCGCGTGGCTACGCGCGAGGCGGAGCGTTCCATGAAAATCAAGACAGTCAAGCCGTTTATCCTGCATATACCAGTGACGGGCGGGAATATCGCCGACAGTACCCACACCATTTCGCATTGGGGTGTGGTGGGCGCGCAGGTGGAGACCGAAGACGGCCTGATCGGTTACGGATTCACCGGCACCCATGCGCATTTGCCCAGCGACCAGTTGATCGCGCGCTGTATCGAGACCTGCTATGCACCGCTGCTGGTGGGCGAAGATGCTGGCGACACCAGCCGGCTGTGGAACAAACTCGCGCGCAACTCCGCGTTGCAGTGGGTCGGTCGCGCTGGGCTGACCACCCTCGCGCATGCAGCGATTGACATAGCGCTGTGGGACCTGAAAGCCAAGGCTGCGAGCCAGCCCCTGTGGAAGCTGCTCGGTGGCCAGGTGCGTGACACCGTGCGCGCCTACAACACCGACATCGGTTGGCTCAGCATTCCCGATGCGCAGTTGGTGGAAGGCGCGCGGCGCGCCGTGGACGATGGTTTCACCGGTATCAAGATCAAGGTGGGCTCCACGGTAGAGCGCGACGTTAGCAGGCTGGCGGCGGTGCGCCGCGCTATCGGCACCGACGTGACGCTGGCAATCGACGGCAATGGCAAATGGGACTTGCCCACCTGTCAACGGTTCTGCCAGGTGGCTCTAGACCTGGACGTGTTCTGGTTCGAGGAGCCGCTGTGGCACGACGATGTCAAAGGCCACGCGCAGCTTGCGCGCGCCACCAGCATTCCAGTGGCGCTGGGTGAGCAGTTGTACACCGTGGACGCGTTCGCAGAGTTCATCGCGCAACAGGCGATCCACTGGGTACAGCCGGACGTGACACGCCTGGCGGGGCTGACCGAGGTGTTACGGGTGTGCGACATGGCCCACGGCTTCCGGCTGCCCGTAGCCCCGCACGCGGGCGACATGAGTCAGGTGCATGTGCATCTGGCGTACGCCCACCCGGCCTGCCAGGTGCTGGAATACATACCCTGGATCAAGGACTGCTTCACCGATCCGGCGGAGGTGGTGGATGGGTACTTTCGGTTGCCGCAGTTGCCGGGGGCGGGCACTACACCGACTGCCATTGCCTGGCAGCGGCACCGGCAGCCCTGCGCTTAAATGAACATGATCAGTGTGGCATATATTGCATTAATGCCTAATTGAGCATATATTGCGATTATGTTTTTTTAGACATATATTGCAGCATGACCTACGCAGTACAAATCCCCTCGCAGTTAAGCAGCCATCTCCGCGCCCTGCGAAAGACAAAAGGCTTAACCCAGGCCGAGTTGGCCGCACGGGTAGGTGTCGATCAAACACGAATCGCAAAGATAGAGCGCGACCCCCTATCGGTCAGCGTCAAGCAGCTCCTTCAAATTCTCTCTGCGCTCGGGGTGCAACTCTCCCTGGAGCCGATGCCGCCGACCCACCGCGCAGCGAGCCTTGTGACCCCGATAGGTAAACTGCCCGCCACCGGCGATTCCGCAACACCAGCCCAAGCCAACGATGGCGAAGATTGGTGACAGGTGGCAAGTGCCCTGAACGTCTGGATGAATGGAGAACTGGTAGGCACCTGGCACCACACGCGCCAGCGCATTCCGGCATTTCGTTATGACGATTCGTGGATCGCCTCCCCATCGCGGCGCGCGTTGTCGTTGTCACTTCCGATCACCGCCGGCAACAGCGAGCACCGTGGCGAAGTGGTGCGCAACTATTTCGAAAACTTGTTGCCCGACAACGCGGAGATTCGCAAACGCCTGAGTTCGCGCTTCCAGACCAAATCAACCGATGCCTTCGATTTACTCACGGCCATTGGTCGAGATTGCGTAGGAGCGGTGCAACTGCTGCCGGAAAACCTGCAGCCGCAGGGATGGAACAAGATCGAGTCCGAGCCACTGAGCGAGGCCGACGTCGAACACATTTTGCAGGCCACAACGTCGCAAGCGCCTCTTGGCCAGCGCGCGGGTGACGACCGGGACTTCCGGATCTCCATCGCCGGTGCCCAGGAGAAGACTGCGCTGCTGCGCTTCGGTGGCATTTGGCGGCGCCCGCACGGTGCCACCCCCACCACCCACATTCTGAAGTTGCCACTGGGCATGGTGGGAAACATGCGTGCGGACATGACCGACTCGGTCGAGAACGAGTGGTTGTGCGCCCAGATTGTCCGAGAGCTTGGGCTTGTCGTTGCGCAGACCGATATGGCCACTTTTGGAAATCAGAAGGTGCTCGTCGTCGAGCGCTTCGACCGCCGATGGCTAGGCATCGCCGATGGCACCCAGAACGGCGCTGGTTTTGCCCCACCTGCATCGGCATGGATTGCCCGGATTCCGCAAGAGGACATGTGCCAGGCGACAGGCACTGCGCCCACACAAAAATACGAAGCAGACGGCGGCCCATCGATGGACCAATGTCTCGAAGTTCTGGCCGGCAGTGAACACGCAGATGGGGACCGCACGCGGTTCGTGCTCACGCAATTCGCTTTCTGGCTGCTTGCCGCGACTGATGGGCATGCGAAGAACTTTTCCGTCTACCACCGGCGCGGCGGCAGCTTTGGCCTGACGGCGCTGTACGACGTCTTGTCTGCATGGCCGATCCTGGGCGAGGGTCCCAATCTGCTGTCAGAACATCACACCAAACTGGCTATGGCGCTTCGCTCCAAGAGTGCGCACTACAAGCTGCGCGAAATTCGTGTGCGCCACTGGCTCGCCCTGGCGCAACGTTGTGGTGCGCCAGATGTCTGGGCGCGGATTCAACAGATGGCCCAGGATGTTGACGCCGCATTGGACCGGGTAAGTAGCCAGTTGCCCACTACCTTCCCACTGAACGTCTGGGACGCGGTGCAGGCTGGAACAAGACGGCACGCGAGCCAGTTCCTGCGCGAGGCAGAGCTGATCACCGCGACCTGATCCGCTCTGGCACGATGACGTCAAATGCCAGGCGCAGCTTGTGCGCGCCACCAGCATTCCCGTGGCGCTGGGTGAGCAGTTGTACACCGTGGACGCGTTCGCAGAGTTCATCGCGCTGGAGGCGATCCAGTGGGTGCAGCCGGACGGGACACGCCTGACCGCGCGCGCAACATGAGCCGCGAAGCGCCAGCCCGATGTTGCGCGTCCGTGTCGAATGATGGGATGGACTCCCCCGTTTTTTTGCGCCACATTGGCGTACTGGTCTTCATTGGCGTGGGGATCAGGTCTTCAACAAACGAAAGGAGTCCGACATGAATGCTACTACCGTTGCCGTCGATCTTGCAAAGTCCGTGTTCCAACTCGCCGTGGCCGATGACAGTTGGCGGGTGGTTGAAACGCATCGCCTGACCCGCACGCAGTTCGAACGCTGGTTTGCCAACCGCGACGTGCGCCTGGTCATCATGGAGGCTTGCGGCTCAGCCCACCATTGGGCGCGCTGGCTCACTGGCTTGGGCATCGAGGTCAAGCTGCTACCAGCCCAGTACGTGCGGGCCTATGTCAAACGCAACAAGACCGACGCCGCCGATGCAGCCGCGCTGCTGGAAGCCGCACGTGCCTCCGATATCCGCCCGGTGCGCGTCAAGTCAGTCGAACAACAAGCCTTGCAGGGTCTGCACCGCATCCGCTCGCTGTGGATGGGCACGCGCACTTCCCGCATCAACGCGCTGCGCGGGTTCTGCCGCGAGTTCGGCATCACCATCCCGGTGGGTGCACGCACCGGGATGGAGGCAATTGGTCGCGTGCTGGCCGACCCCAACACCGCCGTGCCCGAACTCATCCGCGGCACCGCCAGTTTGCTGATGGAGGAGATCCGCCTGCTGGAGGCGCGGATTGCCCAACTGGAGCGTGAACTCACCCAGATGGCCCGCCTGAGCCCGGCCTGCAAGACCTTGCTGTCGGTCCCCGGCATCGGCCTGCTCACGGCTACCGCGATGGTGGCAGCCACCTCGGGCGATGTGAGCCACTTCAAGGACGCACGCCACTTTGCCAGTTGGTTCGGACTGACGCCCAAGGAATACAGCTCAGGCTCGACCCGATACCTGGACCGTATCTCCAAGCGTGGAGACCGCTACCTGCGCATGTTGCTGACCCACGGCGCCAGGAGCGTGTTGCGTGCGGCCAAGGTGGCCACCGGCGCCGGGCGCGAGGTCTGCGGTGTACGCCGCTGGGCTCTGGATGTGCAAAGCCGAAGTAACCACAACAAGGCGGCCTGTGCACTGGCCAACAAGATGGCGAGGATTTGTTATGCCACGCTGCGTGACAAGGCGCCGTTTACCGAAGGCACAGTGCGCCTGGGCAAGAAGATCAGCCGCCAGGCGTTTGTGATGCCAGCCTGACCAATACCGAACAGCCGTCAACAGGAAAGATTCACCCCACCCACGCTTGCGACGAGATTGATCGACCACCATGGCCCGCCGGGTTCACCCCACATCGTTTGACGCCGATAACTCTTCCGGCAGCTTGCCTGCCGCTTGCAGCGACTGGCGCACCGATGTCGCAGATTCCATGTCGGCACGGGCCACACCAGAGCCCACCTCAGATGCCGGATATACGACTGCAGGCGCTTCCCCCAAAGCCAATCTATCGGTCAGTTTCTTGCACTTGAGGGGGAGTCCATATACGAATGGTTAGCCGCACTTCTGAACAGGCTCCATACCTTATGGTCTTTGCCCCCCACTCACGCTGAATGGCTGGGGTTGAGCACTCCGGCGACTCGGCGACGGTCCCTGCTTCGCCATTTCCGGACCTGTGCGACACTCTTCTGACCGCTCCAAAACCGATGCACAAGACCCGCCTTCGCCCAGGTCAGCTCGCCATCCTGCTGATGCTGGCCGCAACAGGCATGACGGCGGTGCAAAACACCATGATTCGGCTTCTCGCCGACAGTGGCATTCACCCTTTCCAGATCGCATTTTTTCGTTGTGTATTCGGTTTCATCAGTGTGGCCGCTCTTGTCTTGTGGCAGATGCGGAAATTGCCGCAGACACGCTCCATCGGGCTGTTGGGCGCCTCCGGCGTATTGCACATGGTGTCGATGCTGGCATTCTTCTTCGGCTTGTCGCGCATGCCGCTGAACGACTCCGCCGCATTGACGTTCGCCACACCACTGTTTGGCACCATCGGGGCGGCTTTGTTTTTGGGCGAGCGGGTCCACGCAAGCCGTTGGTTCGCCATCGGCATCGGATTCATCGGCGTACTGATAGTTCTTCGCCCCGGGACCGTGCCGCTGGGCCTCGGACCAGGCCTCGTTCTTGCCTCTACCGTCACCTTTGCCGGTGTGACCGTGTTGGTCAAACGTCTGTCCGACACAGAGCGGACCACCACGATCGTGTTCTACCAAAGCCTGTTTGTCTCCCTCCTGACCCTCGTTCCCGCCCTGCTGGTGTGGACCTGGCCATCCGCACACGCCACGCTGATGCTGATCAGCCTGGGGCTGCTGGGCACAGCCGGCTGGCTTTGTTTCACCCGGGCATTCGCGCTGGCTGATGCCTCGGCCATTTTGCCCCTGGAGTTTGTGCGGCTGCCTTGCGTCGCCCTGCTGGCCTATGCCCTGTTCGGCGAGGTTCCCGACCGTTGGGTGTGGCTCGGCGCCGCCATCATTTTTGCCTCCACTCTGTATGTGGCCAACCGTGAGCACCTGGCGCACTGTTCGGCGGCCGCTGGCAGTGCGCGTTCGAACCCGGGCAGCAAGCACTGAACAGGTCTTGGAGTTTCATCAGGTCGCCCTGATTCCCAAAGGGCAAGAAGAACAACTCGTCGGCGTGCAATGGCCGTCAAATCTCATTCTGAAGCCGGTAACTGGCGCGCCGGTGTTCATTGGCCCCCACTGGTTCAGTGGGCATCCCGCCATCGAAAGTCCCAAGTTGGCATGCCTGGACTGGTCGGCCGGCAAAGGCGGCGCGCTGGTTGCCTATCGCTGGGATGGGGAAGATGAACTGTCCAACAACAAACATGTGTGGACACTGGGGGTGACCGGGTCAGAAAAACAGACACTGGCCGTCGCGCAGTTCGATCACGGTAAATCCCAGGCCACGCAGCGTGTCGCCCATGGCCTTGGCATCGTTGGCGGGGTTGA
>JANOCN010000264.1:0-2608 GCA_031412185.1 Betaproteobacteria bacterium
CCCGCGCGCCAAAACGGTGGACGAATACCTGGGTGGCACGGCCAACTGGCGCACCGACCTGTACAGCGGCCCGACCAGCGGCACGCTGTTGACGCACCGGGAGAGCATCGATCTGTTCCGCAAACTCGGCGTCAAGATGACCCCCGAGCTCAAGTCGGCGAATGTACCGATGCCGTTCGAGGGCTTCAGCCAGGAGAACTACGCGCAGAAGATGGTAGACGAATACAAGGCAGCCCGGGTGCCAGCGCGCGACGTGTTTGCCCAGTCGTTCAACAAGGACGACGTGTTGTACTGGGTCAAGAACGAACCCGCCTTTGGCAAACAGGCGGTCTACCTGGACGACGCGGAAAGCGTGAAGGACTTGCCGACGCTTGAAGAACTGGTGCGCTACAAGCAGGAGGGCATACAGATCGTGGCACCACCGTTGTATGCCCTGCTGGAGGCGCGAGACGGCAAAGTGGTTGCGTCCAGTTACGCTAAAAATGCGAAGCAGGCCGGGCTGGGCATCATCACCTGGACGCTGGAGCGCTCGGGGGTGCTGGCCGATGGCAAGAACGGCTGGTATTACCAGACTTTCGACAGCGCCATCCAGCGCGAAGGCGACATGATGCAGGTGCTCGACGTGCTGGCCAAAGAGGTGGGCATCAAAGGCATCTTCTCCGACTGGCCGGCCACCGTAACCTACTACGCCAATTGCATGGGGTTGAAGTAGGTCGCCCGACGCACCAGTTGGTACTCAAGGCGCACCCAGTTGGACTCCAGAGGCCTGACCTGGCCGGGCCGGTGCCCGGCGCTACAAGCGGCGCGCCACGAACACAGCATTCTCCGCAGCAATAGCCCGGAAACCGCTCGATATCCGCACATCCTGCGCGGCAGCGTGCCAAAAGGCGGTAGCCAGTGTCTTGGCCTCATCCCACTGCGGCAACGTAGCCGCAGTGGGCTGCAACGGGCGCGCGGCAAAGTCGCGCAGCACCAGCTCGCCGCCAACCGGCGCATAGAGCATCGGCAACATGTCGTAGGCCGGTGACAGCGCCCACTCGCCATGTTGGTCGAGCAGCAGCGAGATGTTGCCGTAGTGGCGGTCGGTGTTGGCGATCAGCACACCATAGGCCTCGAGCAGGCGCAGAGTGCGGGCGTCCGCCTCGGTCAGCAGATTGCGCGCTGCCATGCGGTTAGCGGTGGCGGCCCAGTTGTCCATCTCACCAACGTACTCAGCGTCGTAGACCTGCAGCGACACCATGCCAATCCGGCCTCCCTGGGTGGTGCGGTCGAACCGTTCGGACTCCAGGAACACCCGGCCTGCTTCAGCAAAGATTTGCGTGCGTGCCACAGGTATCCCTGCGTCGGCCAAGGCGTGAAGCGCCAGATGTTCACACACCAGCAGATCACGCATGCGCTGGTCCACCGGCGCGTCACCTGCCGGCGAAAACTTGACGAGTACGTGGCGGCCGGCCGTGATGGTGCAGAACTTCGGGTTTTCGCCGCCCGCTGATGAGCCGGCGTGCGTGCCCAACATGGCCTGCTCGGCCAGGCGCGGGTAGTCGGCGGCCGAATCGACGCATGAGGCGCGCTCTGGCAGTGTGTGAAAACGCTGGAACGCCGCCTCACCCACGATCAAGTTGCCTGGCAGGTCGTCGCCGAACAGGGCCAGGGCGCGCAGCGTGTCGTCATCGCTCCAGTTGCGCGGGTCGCTGTTCAGTCGCAGCTCCGGGTGCGCGTATGCAAAAGTGCGGCCCATGAAGCCTTGTGGGCGCATGTCGTCCAGAAACCATGGCAGGCCGGCGTGCCGGGCGCTTGCGCCATCGGCCTCGTCCACCCAGAAGGCCCCACCTTCAAGCGGCACCAGGCGCGCAAAAGGCGCGGGTTGGCCTTGGGTATTGACCCGCATCACGAGAACCTCCCGGCCCACGCCGGGCACGGTGCGCGGCACCACATAGCGCTGTGCACGCGCTGCCCCGACCTTTTGCACCTGGCCCGATTGAATGAGCGGTGCCAAAGTGCGGGAAACCGTAGGCTGACTGACGCCCAGATGTTGTTGCAACTCTGCGCTGGACAACACACCGCCCTGCCGACGCAACCCCTGCAAAGCCAGACTGGAGAGCTCAGTTGCGCTTGCCATGAATAATTATATGAATAATTATTAAATTCAGTAATTCATTTATTTTCAAATACTTAGGTATATTGTGAATAGATATTAAAACATATTTCTGAGGGCTAGATGTCAGACTGCCGCACCGACACGTACACTCGCCGAGCCTATGCCTTCAAACGCCACCTCCACCAGGTCGCCCGGCTGCACCTTGATGACAACCCACGCCCCGGTGGTGACCAGGTCGCCGGCGCGCAGGCCGCGTCCGCGTGCGCGGGCATGCGCAAAAAGCCAGGGGAGGGGTTCAGGAGCATTGCCGTTGGGGTGGGTGCCTTTGGCATCGGCCCGCACGGCACCGTTGATCTTGACCGAGTAGGCCTGTTGATTCCAGTCGCGCGATGGGGTGAATGGCACTTCAGCCCCCGCCACCAGCACGCCATGCAATTGCTGGTCCGCCGTCTTCCACGCAGCCGGTGCCAGCATGCCGCCCACCATCCGGGTGCCGACCATTTCTATGCT
>JANOCN010000265.1:0-2123 GCA_031412185.1 Betaproteobacteria bacterium
AGCGGGTGCGCGCAGCAAGCGGCTGGAATGATCGTCGCACTCGGGCATCTCTTGATTCCACGCGCAGGCGGGGCATCGGCATAGCCAGCGTGATGCACACGTGCGCCATGTTGTCGACCAGCGCTATTGTGCGTGTGCTCGAAGACGGGACGATCACGTTGAACGTCGGTGCGGTCGACTTGGGTCAGGGTTCCGACACCGCGCTAGCGCAGATGTGCGCCGAGACCTTGAAAGTGCCGCTCGACAAAATCAACTTTGCGCGGCAGGATACCGACAGCTCGCCGTACAACTGGTCCACCGGTGGGTCTCGCGTGACCTACATGGTGGGACGCGCCGTGGCACAGGCTGCAGACGATGCGCGCGACAAGATGTTTGCGCATGCAGGTGCAATGATGGAATGTGCCCCTGAGGATCTTGAGCTTCGCACCGGTGGACGCATTGGCGTACTGGGCGTGCCGGGCGCGGAAGTAAGCTTCCAGTCAGTGAGCCACCGAGCGCACTGGCAGTCCGGCGGGCCCATTCACGGGACATCCACCGTAATGTACGAGGGCACCAGCTTTGACCCGAAGCGAACGACTGTCACCGGAAACGGCCTGGGCAATATCGGCGTGTTCGTATTCGGAGCACAGGCAGCTGAGGTAGAGGTCGACGAAAACACTGGGGAGACTCGTGTGCTGAAGCTCTGGGCCGCGCATGACGTCGGCCGAGCGATCAACAAGGCTGGTGTCAAAGGGCAGATCGTCGGCGGCGTGGCGCAAGGCATCGGTTTTGCGCTTTACGAGGACTTGCTGTTCGATGGCGGACGTCCTGCGAACCCGACGCTCATGGACTACAAGATTCCGGGTCCCCACGAGGTACCCGACATCGAAGCGATTGTTGTCGAACATCCCGAACCAAGCCATCCTTTTGGTGCCAAGGGCGTCGGAGAGCCTCCAATCGTCGGCGTGGCCCCAGCCATTGCCAACGCTATCGCCGACGCCTGTGGTGCTCGGGTGAGGCGATTACCGCTGACACCCGAACGCGTGTTGGCGGTACTGGATGAAACGCTGTCCAGCTAACAGACTGACCTACTTACCGAGGAGAACACATTGACTCAAACTATCACAATCATCCCAAAGGAAACTGCCCTTGTGGTGGTGGACATGCAGAACGGATTCTGCGACCCGAACGGGAGTATGGCCACGGGAAAGCTGGCTTACCAGCAGCAAAACCTGATCATTCCTGCGGTCCGCGAGCTGGTGGGGCTGTGCCACGCAGCGGGGGTACAGGTGATGTTTTCCCTCCAAAAACACTATCCCAACGACGTCACGCGTGGCAGGCGCCGGATTCCAACGCACCTGCAGAAGCTGGGTGTCAATGTATGCACAAAAGACACATGGGACGCTGAGCTGGTGGAGCAACTGAAGGATTCGGTTCGACCCGAGGACGACGTTTTCGAGAAGCACCGTTCATCCTGCTTCTACAACACGACTTTTGAGTCAAAGTTGAAAGTGCAGGGCATCACAACTTTGATCGTCTGTGGTGTTGCTACCAACTATTGCGTGGAGTCGACCATTCGAGATGCCTATGCGCGTGATTACGACATCATCCTGATCGAAGACGCGGTGGCGTCGTTGTGGGAAGACCTGCACCGCGCGACCCTGAAGAATGTCGAACTGATGTATGGGGCGGTCATGTCATTGGCGACGCTGAAGCGCACGCTTCAGGGTCAAACCGAAGTATTGGCCGCTTAAGCCGCAGCTCCAACGATCAAGACTGCGCCAAAATGGAAATGACTGGATCCCAAACTTTGCCTGTGAAACAGGCCATTGCCTGGGATTCACTGAATGATCCCGAGATCCTGAAGGCAGCAATTCCAGGCTGCGAACAACTGGATCGAATTAGCGAAACCGAGTTCATTGCAGCGGTGACCGCTGCGATTGGACCGGTCAAGGCGAAGTTCAAGGCCAAGCTGAGCTTGTCTGAGGTGGATGCTCCCAGTGCCTACACCATTCGCTTCGATGGCCAGGGCGGAACCGCCGGTTTTGGCAAGGGCGATGCACGCGTGCTGTTGGTGCCAGACGGCCAAACGACGCGACTCGATTACACGGTGAAAGCCAATGTCGGTGGCAAGCTGGCCCAGA
>JANOCN010000266.1:0-3375 GCA_031412185.1 Betaproteobacteria bacterium
TTTGCCCTGTGCCAGTTGCCCCCGGTGTTTTTCCAGCTTCTTCAGGTCGTACAGGTAGTTCACCATCAGCCCATACGACTGCTTGTGCCCTTTGGTTGAGCCGTCTGCAGCCCAGTTCAACCGCTCCACCCGCGCCCCATTGCCGAGGTGAAAACGTGCTACCGCATCCAGCGGCTTGCCATCTTTCATCTCGAATCGCAGGTAGTGTGCAGCACATTGCAGCAGCATCTTGCGCGCGGGCGACTTGGCATCGAGCGCTTGCGCCTGGTCGGCTGCGGCCAGCAGATGTTCTGCGGCAAGCGGCTCTGCCTTCAGTGCGCGCGCAAGGTGGGCACGGGCCTTGGGGTCGAGCTTGTGCAGCATCGCGCCAGCGCTCTTGGCTAACCATGCGCGAAAACCAGGGATCGGCGACAGCGTGGCAAAGGTTTTGAGGCGCGGGAACTCGGCCTTCAGTGTCTCGACCACCCGTTTGATCAGCGAGTCGCCAAAACTCACTCCGCGCAGGCCCACCTGCGTGTTGCTGATGGAATAAAAGATGGCCGTGGTTGCTTTCGCCAGATCGGTAGCGTCGGCCCACTCGTCGAGCAGCGGCGCGATGCTGTCGGCTACCGTGTCCATCAGGGCGACTTCTACAAAAATCAGCGGGTCATCGGGCAAGCGTGGGTGGAAAAAACCGTAGCAGCGCCGGTCGGAATCGAGCCGGTTTTTCATGTCGTCCCAGCTCTTGATGTCGTGCACGGCCTCGTACTTGATGAGTTTTTCTATCAACGAGGCGGGCGAGTCCCAACTGATGCGGCGCAAGTCCAGGAAGCCAACGTCAAACCAGGTGGAGAACATGTACTCCATCTCGACGTCAAGTGCCAGCAAGCGTTTGTCGGACTTGAGGTGCGGCAACAACTCGGCCCGCAGGTCTACCAGGAAACGTATGCCCTGCGCAGCGGCGCTGAACCGCTGCAATAGCCGTCTGCGTGGCGATACCGTGGCACGGCGGTACAGCACTTCGGCCGCCGCCTCGTCGGCAGTGCCCACCGCCGCTGCATACTCGGCCTGCGCCCGTTTGATGACTGCGGGGTCGGCGACAAACTGCTCGCTCATCAGCAACCACATGTCGCGCCGTTGTGCCACCGGTGCACTGGCGTACCAGGAGGCAACACCTTGGGCGCGCAGCCCGCCTTCCACGTCGCTCAAACGCGGGTCCACTATCGTCTTCAGCTCTGTCAATGTGCGGCGCAGCACGCGCGGCGACAGTGCCTCTTGCGCGTGGCGCAAGGTACCGGCCAAGCGCTCACGGGTGGACCGCGCCGCACTGGGAGACGGCAAGAGTTTGGCAACCTTGCTGGCGATCCAGCCGGGCTGGGTCATAACGTGACCTCCATGCTGCGCATTGCGGCGCGAGCTGGTTTGGGGCGGCCCGGCACGGCGCTCATCTCGCCAAATCGCGCCGCTGTCCGGCCCACCACCACAGCCCGGCGCCGGCCAGCACCATCGGCACGCACAACCATTGGCCCATGCTCATGCCCAGCGCCAGCAAGCCCAGGTGCGCGTCCGGTTCGCGAAAAAACTCCGCAACAAACCTCAAAACACCGTAACCCACCAGGAAGGCCGCCGCCACTTGCCCGGTTGGGCGCTGCTTGCGCGCATACAGCCACAGCAGCACAAACAGCAGCAAGCCCTCGAGCAGAAACTGGTACACCTGTGAGGGGTGGCGCGGCAGGTCACCCGCGCCGCGAAACACCATGCCCCAGGGCAGACCGGGGTCGCTCAAACGTCCAGGCAATTCGCCGTTGATGAAGTTGCCCAGCCGCCCCGCCGCCAGGCCGGTGGGCACACACGGGGCCACAAAATCTGCCACCTGCCAGAACGGGCGTTGGCGCGAGTACGCAAACCACACCATCGACAGCACTACACCCAACATGCCGCCGTGGAAACTCATGCCTCCCTGCCACACCGCGAATACCTCCAGCGGATTGGCCAGGTAATAAAGCGGCTTGTAAAACAGGCAGTAGCCGAGCCGCCCACCCAGCACCACGCCCAGCACCCCCAGAAAAAGTATGTCCTCCACATCTTTGCGGCTCCAGGCCCCGGGGCCGGTGATGGACGCAAAGGGCTGGTGGCGCAAGCGCCGTGAGCCCAGCCACATGAACAGGCCGAATGCAGCCAGGTAGGTCAACCCGTACCAGTGCACTGCCAGCGGGCCGAGCTGCAAAGCAACCGGGTCGATATTGGGGTGGGTCAACATGCCGTGCATTGTGCCCGCAGGCTGGGGCAAGCAATCATGGGGGCGGAACAGGCACCAGGGCCGTGAGGCCAAATGTGTCCAGCAGTGCACCGCTCAGCGTAAGTTGCCGCAGTCTGGCACCATCCAGCCGACTGGCCTGTTCGGCGCGCCGCTGCTGTGCATTGAAGCGGCTCTCGCGCAGCTGGATCAACTGCGCCACGGTGCGTCTGCCAGCCTCGAACTGCAGCTCACCGGCCCGTACCAGCACGTTGTATTGCCCGATTTGCCGGTCCAGCCGGGCCACCGTGTTTTCGGTCTCGGCTATCCGGGGGCCCAAGCTAGCCAACTCGGCGCTGATGCCATTGGCCACACGTTGCGCCTCGGCCTCGGCAGCCTCGGCGCGACGTTCTGCCTCGGCCTGGCGTGACTGCAGTTCGCCACCTACCGGGAAGTCCCAGCGCGCGGTAACCAGCCAGCTGTGCTGCTGTTCGGTCGTCAACTGGGGTGAGGTACGGTTGCCGAGCTGCTTGCGCACTTCAAGATCTACCCTCGGCGCCAGCAATGACACCAACGGTCGCACACGCTCGCGCGCCGCACGTGCCCGCTCGCGTGCTGCAACCACCAGCCCTGGCCCGGCTGCCAGCATCAAATTTTCACCAGCCGTGGCGCTACCGTTGGCGGGTGGCAGCACCAAAGGCACCACCGGCCGCACATCTTCTGCAGCGCCCGCGCCAGCCAAGACAGCCAGCCTACGCCGTGCCCCGGCCTGGTCCGACACCATTTCCTGGAACACAATCTCGGCGTCGAGCAACGAGGCTTCGGCCTGCTGCACCTCGGCGTCTGAGAGTTTGCCAGACTCGTTTTGCTGGCGCACCTGCTGCACCAGGCGCTGGACCGAAAGCAGCCGTTCTGCGGCATACGGCAATATGCTCTCCAGCCGCAGCAACTCGAGGTAGGCGTTGCCTATACGTTCGCTGGCTTCCTCCTGCGCCCGGCGTACTTCCTCTATGGCAGCCAACTCGTCGATGGTGACCGCCCGGATTTCGGCTGCATCGTTGCCCAGGTTGTACAGATTCCAGCGCAGCTGGGCTTCAGAGCGTTCAGTGCGCCGGTCGATCGGACGGTTGAATTCGGTCTCGGACGCCTGACCACGCGCC
>JANOCN010000267.1:0-5865 GCA_031412185.1 Betaproteobacteria bacterium
GCCACACCCGCAATCGTCACCGAACCTGGCACTACGTAACTGTTGCCACGCACCGATGCAATGAAGGTTGCGCCGTCGGTGGCGGACAGGTTGGCGTTGAGCGGCAGCGGAAAGTTATGGCTGTAGGCAAACCCATTGGACACCTGAAGAACCCGCGGGAACGGTTGTGTGGCACCCCACTGCTGCTCCAGCAGGGTGTAGATCTGCGCCCTGGTGAGTGTGAGTGTCACCAGCGAATTGCCGAAGGGTTGCACGGTAAAGGCTTCGCCGTAGGTGACGTTGCCATTCACCTTGCCGGGTGCCGCGAACGGCAGGTCGGCGCGGATACCACCCGGGTTCATAAACGCTGCCACGGCAGCGCCGGTCTGGGCACTGGCGGTGGCGGCGAGCTGCGCGTCGGCGATCACGTCGCCCAGCGCTGACTCACCCGCGTTGTTGTTGTTGCGCGTAATGGTGGCCGTGATGGTGCCGACCACACGGGCTGCAGGCACAGCCGACAGGGCCGAATAGTGGTTTACCAGCTCCAGCAGCGCCGGATCCTGCACCACCGGGCTGGTGCTGTTGCCCACGTTGATGTTGGTGTTGCTGATGGCGATGACGTCTTTGGTGCGGGTGTCTATCGTCACATTGATGTCGCTCAACACGCGGGCGTACTGGCCGGCCGAGGTCACCCGCACCGGCACGCCGGCCGAGTTGTTGATCAGGCAACTGTAGGCCTGGTGGGTATGGCCCGATATCACCAGGTCCACCGCCGGGTCAAGCCGGTTCACAATGCCGACGATGGCTCCCGAGATACCGGTGCAGTTGCCTGCCGTCAGCGTCGGGAAACCGCCCTCGTGGATCAACACCACCACGGTCTCTATGCCTTGTGCCTTGATCTGCGGGATCAGCGCGTTGACGGTATCGGCCTCGTCGTTGAATTGCAGCCCGGCCACACCGGCCGGCGACACGATGGTGGGTGTGCTCTCCAGCGTCATGCCGATGAAGGCCATCTTGTTGCCCAGGAAGTTCTTCACACCAACACCCGGAAACAGCGTCGTGCCGCTGCCGATGTCCTGCACATTGGCGGCAAGAAACTTGAAGTCGGCACCGCGAAACTTGCCGTTGCTGTTCAGGTCTGCGGGCAGACCCAGGCCGGAGAACTGGTCGGTGGGGTGGTTGCCGCCGTTCTGCATGCGCAGCAGTTCGGTCTTGCCTTCGTCGAACTCATGGTTACCAACCGCGTTGAAGTCGATACCGATACGGTTCATGGCTTCAATCGTGGGCTCGTCCTTGAACAGTGCCGACGTGAGCGGGCTGGCACCGATCATGTCGCCCGCAGACACCACTGCATGCAGTCCGTTGGCGGCTTTCAGCTCCTTGATCTTGGTGGCGAAACGCGCCACGCCGGGGTTGCTGGCAGAACCTTCGCCCGACTTGACGTAGCCATGAAAGTCGTTGAAGCCGATCAGCTTCACGGTAAGCGTAGTGCCCACGCCCGACTGCAGCGCGGCAGACATCAGTTTGCTGCGTTCGGCGGCCGTGATCTTGCGTTGTTTGAGCAGGTCGAAACTTACCTGCGAGGCATGTGCCAGAAAGGCTGGCTGGTTGCCCCATGGCTGCTCGTCGCGGATCAGGTCGTCGATGGTGCAGGCACCCGTGACGGCGCGGTTGCTCACGCCACTGTCAAAAGTACCGAACTTCACGGTGGGTGAGGCATCGGGCGCAGCGCAGTCAGCCTGTGCCATGGCGGGCATGAAGGCAGCCGCCAGCAACGTGGCAAGTAGTGTCTTTAGGACCATAACAAAAACTCCGGTGTAGGTTGGATTGGAAGGAAAAGATATGACGATGGAATGAATCAGTTGACTGGCGCAGACCCCACGCCGGAAGCCTGCGCAGCAACCATCAGCTTGCTGCGTTCCACGGCGGTGATCTTGCGTTGTTTGAGCAGGTCAAAACTGACCTTGGACACATGCGCCAGGAACGCTGCCTGGCTCGTCCAAACCTGCTCATCCAGGATCAGGTCGTCGATGGTGCAGCCTTTGTCGACCACGCGGTTGGCAACACCACTGCTGGTAGCACCGAACTGAACCACCAGGCTTGGGTCGGGGTTGGTGCAGGTGCCCACCGGCACGAGGTTCAGGCCAACAATCACCGGGTCGTGGTCGGAGTTGCGGAACTCGTCTGGCGCAAACAGGCTGTTGATCTGCCCCGCGCTCTTGAAGTTGGTGTTGTAGTCGAGCGCGTTGGGTTCGTCGGCGTTGACGTGCCATTCGGCAACCCCCGTGACCTGCGCCGCCATCGACGGCGTGGCCAGCGCGTGGTCAAGATAACCCCACTGCCCGTTGAAGACATAGCTGTAGGCGTCGGCACCGCCGTAGGCTTCAATCAGGTTGACCCAGCTGTTGTTGGTGAAGGCGCGGATCGGGTCCTCTTTGGCGTAGGCGTTCAGGTCGCCGATCACCAGCACATCGGGGTCTCCGGTACCGGTCGGGTTGCCCGCGAGCCAGGTGCGCAGCAGGTTGGCCGCGTTCACACGTACTGCGTTGCAGTTGCCCTGGCTGTCACCCGCATCGGCTGCGTCGCACGCGCTGCCTTTGCTCTTGAAGTGGTTCACCACGGCGATAAAACGCTCGCCGCTGCCGCTACCGGTGATTTGCTGGAACGCCTGGGCCAGTGCCGGGCGGTTGCGCGGCGCGCTGTCGCCACCGGTCTGGAACGCAACGCTGTTGAGCGCACCGGTGGTCCCCACTGGGGTGACCGACGACGGGCGGTAAATGAAGGCGACCTTGATCGCATCGGTACCCATGGCGTTGGCCTGGCCGGTGCGTGCATCCACGTCCAGCAAGGCATAGTTGCCCGGTGCGGTTGCGGCGTTCAGGGCATCGACCAGATTGCGCTGCGCACTCGTGGCACCGTAGCCATCGTTCTCGATCTCCACCAGCCCCACCACGTCGGCCTGCATCTCGACCAGTGCAGCAACCGTCTTGGCCTGTTGGCGCGTGAACTCGGTGCTGTTGTCGGCACCGCGGCAATCCGTGGCGGCACCGCCAGCACCACCGGTGCAGCCGCTGAAGCTGTTGAAATAGTTCAGTACATTCATACCGACAACCCGCAGGCTGCCACCGACATTCGGGGCTGCATTGGGCCTGGGGTTGAGCGCTGCAAAATCAGGTACTGCACCGCCCAGCGCGTTGACCGGCCGTACACGCCAGGCATTGCCACTGGCCGAGTTGCCGCCCCAGGTGTAGGTAAGCACACCGACGATGCTGCTGGTGCTGTCACCGCCGCGCAATGTGTTGGTGGCCGAAAGCGGTTGTGAATCACGGCCGAACACGATCGGGTCGGGGTTCTGCCCGTTCGAGGCATCGTCCAGAATGATGCGGTTCAGTTCGTTCGCGGCCTGCACCGCCAAAGCGGCTGCGCCTGGCAGCGCCACATTGGTCGGCTGCGGCAGACGCGCATCGGCCGACAACACCACCTGGCCGAAACGCCCGAGCTGGAAGTGCTCGGTAACGTAGAGCGTTTGCTGCAGCCGCACCAGCATGCCTTCGAAGCGCTCGAAGTCGTTGGCTGACGCCATCGGCAGCGTCACATCTACCGGGCTGACTGTGCCAGTGCCACAGAGCTGGATGTTGGACGCAGTCAGCTGCGTCTGGTCCTGGAACTCGCCCACATTGCCCACTACACGTACGATCTGGCCGACTTGCACCGTATTGAGGTCGCCATTGAACACAAACACGGCGTCAGAGGTGGAGACATCACCGTCGCCCGCTACGTCTTGCAGGTAGAAGCCGCGCAGTGCGGGCGACGGGCCTTCGAAGTCGCCCACCACCACACCTTGCGTCGTGACAAAACCACTCAACGGGCTGGTGTTGCCGCTGCCCTGGATGGCATAAGCAGGCGTGAACGGCGCGTTGCACGCGGTCGGTGCGGGGGGCACAGGATTGCCGCCGCCACCGCCGCCGCCTGTGCCATATGCTCCCAGGCCGACGATGTCGTCAATGGCAAAACCTTCCCATTCGAGAGCCGGGTCAAAGGCATCGTTCGGGTTGCTGTCGCCGGTTATCACCGTGGTCTTGCGGCGCAGGGTGTGGTTTAGCGTGCTCACGTCGCCTGTACCCCATTCGGCCGCAGGGAAAGGAATGGTGTTGCCAATGTGGCCGATGGAGTCGACCACGCTGCTGCCCCTGGACAGAACCACGGCGTCGTTCCCGTTAAACCAGGACCCGCTGGCCGAGATCTGGTTGGCCTTGTCCCGTATGGCTTGCGATGCGCTGGTTTGCGTCAACACAAACGTCGCGCCAGCCGCCACAGTGCCGGTCAGGTTGATGGTGGTACCAGCGGCAGTGTTGCCGTTGAAATACATCTTGACGGTGTACGCGCCCGCCGCCAGATCAATCGGGGTGGTCGTGCCGTTGTAGAACTCCAGCGCCTTGTTGTTGCTGCTGCCTTCGACGTATTCCGAAATGATCAGGTCGGTAGCTGCAAATGCGGCTGTGCCAGCGAGGCAAACCAGCCCCGCGACCAGCCCGCGGGCCAGTTGGCGCAAGCGGGCGATATCGAAATAACCAGCATCGAGTGTCATGCGAACCGTCTCCAGAATTAGCGGGGGAAGTATTGGCGCAGGCGCCTGCGCTCTCGATGGATGCTAGACAGCGCTTGTGACAGACCGCGTAGCCGGGTGCGCTCTGGCTATAGTCCGAACGGACTGTTTAGTGCCTGCTCGCTAGTGCTGGCTTGAGGGGCGACATCACGGCTGAGATCAAGACCGGGGAGCGGCTCGTTGTTCGCGTTGACAACAAGCTTATTTGTTGGCACATTAGAAAACATGAAAGCCAAAGAGCTACTTCGGCGACGCATCCCGTACAGTGAGTCGGCATTTTTCAACCGTGAAGACAGTAACTCTTGATGTCCGTGCGCCCGCCGATGCGATAGCTGACTTCGCTCAAGCTTGGAAGACAGGCAAGGCGTCGAAGGCGGATCGAATCTCCTTTGCCACGCCGGAGCTGCTGTGGAAGGTACTCACAGCCAAACGCTGGGAACTTCTCAAGGCACTTTGCGGAGCGGGGCCTGTCACCGTGCGTGAAGCCGCACGCAGGGTCAGTCGTGATGTCAAGGCGGTTCACACAGACTTGTCTGCCCTTCTATCTGCTGGCGTACTGAGTCGCACGGACTCCGGCCAGGTCGAGTTCCCGTACGAGGCGGTCAAGGTCGAATTCTTGTTGCAGGCGGCTTGAGGCGCGCAGTGCGGCTGCTCTCAAGAAACACCACCCAAGTGATCGATTTGCAATGGTGAATTGGAAACACCATCGTGTTCTGGCGGACTTGTCCATTCTTGTTCAGTGTCGAAATGGCGCACCGCTGACAAATCGATGATTGTTAGCAATAGTTTGGTTGCGCCGCAAAACTATCAGGCATGAAATGCCGAGCATGACCAACGCCATGCCGCCAGGTTCAGGGATCAGGTTGGTAGTTCCGCCAATGGAAAAATATCGCGCCTGCCTGCTGTTAATGTCAGCCACTGCAGCGTCATTGAGTTGCACCGACAGCTGGCCGAAGTAGTCGGGAGTGTCAAGAATTGACAGCGTGCCGTAGTGCGTGCCTGATCCCAAGTCATCAAAAATGCGTGGGATGGGGTTGAGTACGGCGTCTTGAAAGAGTTCTAATGTTGGCGTTGAAACGTCGTATAGGTCAAAGCGCATTGGGGCGTAAGGAAAACTCTCAGAATATGTCCGCAATGTCAGCGTGGCAGTTCTGACCGTTCGATTCAGATTAGAAAGATCGAAGGAAAAGAAATTGTGATTGATTGAATTGAATACACCGATGTACCCAGAGAGGTAGTTATAGTTACCCGAGAGGTGGCCCAACTTGTTGCTCCACCAG
>JANOCN010000268.1:0-5976 GCA_031412185.1 Betaproteobacteria bacterium
AGCATGTATTCCATGGCTAAACCTTTCAGTGATGGCTTGGCAAAATTGCCGCGCCTGGACAATGTCGCGCGGCGGCGGCTGATTTCGACATTTGTGCAGAAATATCTACTGAACCGCTGCGTCTGATTGCGGCGTGCAGCAGGCGAGGAAAGAACGGTTCACGTAACACGGGTGTGGTACCTGTCGAATTGCGTCACTCCGCCACCCAGTCCGCGCATACCCGTCGTCCGATCAGACGGTCGAGCAGTATCAGAACGTCACTTTCACCGAAGCGGCACTGCGCGTGGACTTGCCGTGGAACACGGTTTCGATGTTGTTGCCGTCCGGGTCCAGCACGAAGGCACCGTAGTAGCCGGGATGGTAGGGCCGCTCGCCCGGTGCGCCGTTGTCCTTGCCGCCATGTGCCAGCGCGGCTTGGTAGAAGGCCTGGACCATGGCTTCGTCCTGGGCCTGGAACGCCAGGTGGTGGCGGCCGGTCAGTTTGCCCTGCGCGGCCTGGCTGTCGGCGCTGGAGACGAAAAGTTCGTCAGCCCAGAAGTAGCCATCACCCGTGCCGCCCATCGGTATCTTCAGCACGTCGAAGACGGCGCTATAAAACACCTGGCTCGCGGGCAGGTCACGCACGACCAGCTGGATGTGGTCTATGAGGCGGCCTCGATGCAGTTCCTGTGTTTCCATGGTGCTTTCTACCTTGTCTGGCGTTATTCATCCATCCATTGAAGTCAGCATAGTAGTGCGCATTCGCAGGGGCGCATGCTGCATGGGGAGTTGGCGCCCCGTCGGAGCGTTGTTCAGGCGTACCCGGTAGACCCATCCGGCTTGACCGGCACCTTGCGTTCCCAGTGGATGTAGTCCTCCGTGCCCAGCAGCTCTTCGTCCATCTCAACGCCCCAGCCGGGTCGGTCCGGGCGAAGCTCCAGGTGGCCGTCCTTGGGCAGGTACGGGTCTTTCACGTAGTGCGCGCCTTCGTACGTGCTGGTGGATGCGGACTCGTTGTTGCCGGTGCCGAATACATACCCAGGCCCGTGCGGCAGGCGGTATTCGAGGATGCGGAAGTTGGTCTGCGCGGCGCTGAAATGCACGTTGATGGCGGTGGCCAGCGGGCCCATGGGGTTGTGTGGGGCAATGGTCACGAAGTGCGCCTCGGCCAGCGCGGCTATCTTGCACATTTCCAGCATGCCACCCACCACGCATATATCGGGCTGGATGATGTCCACACCGCGCACCTGCAGCAAACGCAGAAACTCGAAGCGGCTGTAGAGAGACTCACCAGTGGCCAGAGTGCACTGCAGGCCGCGCTTGAGTTCGCCCCAGGCCTCGAAGTTCTCCGGGCGTATCGGCTCCTCGAAAAACAGCGGGTCGTAGGGTGCCAGTGCGTTGCCCAGTTGCAGGGCCTGGGCCGGCTCGAAAATCTTGGCGTGCGCATCGAAGGCGATTTCATATTCGGAGCGCACGGTTTCGCGCAACTGGCGAAAGTACTCGGCCGCGCTGCGCACCACTTCGCCCCAGCGGTTGCGGTGGATGTCGATGCGGTAGGGGCTAAGCTTGAACGCCGTGATACCCCATTCATCGTGCAGCGCATCCATCTGGTCGCGCGCGGCAGCCGGGTCGGGTGCGGTGTACAGGCCGGCATAGACCTTGACCCGGTCGCGCACATTGCCGCCCAGCAACATGTAGACCGGCACACCCAATGCCTTGGCCGAGATGTCCCACATGCAGTGGTCCAGCGCCGAGATGGCGGCCAGCCCGAGCGCACCGGGCGGGAACCGCGTCTGCTGCATCAGGTAGTGGACCAGGTGGGCGATGCGGCGCGGGTCCTGCCCTTTCAGAAAGGTCAGCAGGTAGTCCAGCAGCGGGAACAGCGCCTTGTCGGGGCCATGGTTGTAACACTCGCCCCAGCCGGTAATGCCGTCATCCGTGTCCATGGCCACGATCACACGCGGGCGGTCCTTGTCGCGCGACATGAATACGCGCAGGCGGTCAATCTTCATGGTGTGTTTTCTCCAGCTTCGGCCCTTCGATGAAACAAAAGACCGGCTTCGACAGGATTGGCCCGAACGGGTGATGGAGAAGGCAGAGCCAGCTACTTTGCGCGCTCCGCCACCCAGGCCTTGAACTGGCCATCGGTGGCTGGGTCGGTTGGCGGGTACAGGCCGAATATCTTGCGGCCACCTTGCACCTGCTCCATCACAAAGTCTTCAAACAGGGTCTGCGCCGTGGCCTCCTGCGCCACTGCTTCGGCAATCTCGCCCGGGATCACCACCACACCTTCGGCGTCGCCCACCATGATGTCGCCCGGGTACACGGCCACATCGCCGCAGGCAATCGGCACATTGATGTCCACCGCGTGGTGCTTGAGCAGGTTGGTGGGGGCCGAAGGCGCTTTGCAATAGGTGGGGATCGCCAGCGCGGCAATCTCGTGGCTGTCGCGCAGGCCGCCGTCGGTGACCACGCCGGCCACCCCCCGCACCATCATGCGGGTCACCAGGATAGAGCCGGCCGACGCGGCCGACGCATCACCGCGGCAATCCATCACCAGCACATGGCCCGGCGGGATCTCCTCCACGGCCTTGCGTTGCGGGTGGCTGTGGTCCAGGAACACGCCCAGGTGGTCCAGGTCTTCGCGCGCCGGTATGTAGCGCAGCGTATAGGCTGGGCCCACCATTTGCCCGCCACCGCTGCCCAGCAACCGCACGCCCTGCAAATAAGCATTGCGCAAGCCGCGCTTGAACAGCAGCGTGGTGAGTGTTGCCGTGGAGGTATTTTTTAGCGCCTCCATCGCGCCGGCGGAGAGTGGTACGGGCATGCCAACGGTCCTTATTTCGGTGACAGGTATTTGGCGCGTTGCAGCCGGGTCTGCACATAGACGTTTTCGTCGTGGGTGCCGGCGTTGTACGAGCCCGACTTCGCCGACACATGCACCGAGATGTTTCCCTTGCTCGGGTACTGCGCCACAAACGCTTCGTCGATGTCCACACCCAGGCCGGGAGCGTCCGGAACCTTCAGAAAACCGCCTTTGGACAACGGGTGCGGTACCACCGTGTGCTGGCGTCCGTCCCAATCGTCTTCGATACGCTCCAGAAACAGGCCGTTCGGAATGGCGGCCAGCAAATGCAGGGCTGCGTATTCCGCCACCGGCCCGAGCGAGCCGGAATGGGGTGCCACCATGATGTGGTGGGCCTCGGCCATAGCCGCAATTTTTTTCATCTGCGTGATGCCGCCGGCACGGCCGGTGTCGGGCTGGATCACGTCCACCAGTTCGCGCTCGATCAATTCGCGCGAGCCATAAATCGTGGCCATGCGTTCACCGGCCGCCAACGGCACGTTGGCCGCGTCGCGGATGCGTTGGTAGCCGTCCAGGTTCTCGGGCGCAATCGGGTCTTCGATGAACAGCAGGCGATAGGGCTCCAGCGCGCGTGCAAGTTGCGCTGCGTCACCCGGTGTGAGCCACGGTGGCCCGTGCAGGTCGATCATGATGTCCATCTCTTCGCCCACTGCCTCGCGCAGCGCGGCAACCTTGCGCACCGGGTCCGACACACCGCCGCATTTGACGGCCGTGATACCGCGCGCCTTGAGGCTCAGTGCCACCTCGGGCGTGTTGGCATGCGCGTAGATGCGGATCTGGTCGCGCACCTTGCCACCGAGCAGGTTCCACACCGGCACCCCCAGCGCCTTGCCTTTGATATCCCACAGCGCCATGTCGATGCCGGTCATGGCACCCGCGCCCACGGTGCCGGTCATGCCATGGATCATGATGGCCGACATCATGCGTTGCCACAAGCGCTCGATATGCGTCGGGTCTTCACCCACCAGAAGCAGCTTCAGGTCCATCACGGCGGTCTCGATAACGCGGGGCCAGCCCGAACACTCGCCGATACCGACGATCCCTTCGTCGGTATAGACCTTGACGAACAGCCAGTTGCGGGTGCCCGAGATGCCTTTGGACACCTCGTGGGTGCCAAATACGTTGTCGGACGCCCAGGCCTTGGGCTCGGGGCTGCCGGCATGCATCAAGAAGGTTTTGATATCGGTGATTTTCATGGCCTGTGGCAGACGATGGTGGTGGTGGGGCGCAAAGTCGGGCTCAGACGTTCTCGGTGTAGCGGAAACGTTTGTGCATGCCGCGTGCCCGCGGATCGGGTTGCGGAATGGCCGACAGCAGCGCCTGCGTGTAGGCGTGTTGCGGGGTGTCGCAGACCTGGTTGGTCTCGCCGGTTTCCACCACCTTGCCGCGGTACATCACGGCAACGCGGTCGCAGAAGTAGCGGATCACCGCGATGTCGTGGCTGATAAAGATAAACGACAGCCCCAGCTTGTCCTGCAGGTTGAGAAGCAGGTCCAGCATCTGCGAACGCAGCGACACATCCAGCGCCGAAGTGGCTTCATCGGCCACGATGATGCGCGGGTTCAGCGCCAGCGCGCGCGCAATACCGATACGCTGGCGCTGCCCGCCGGAGAACGCATGCGGATAACGTTCGCGCCAGGCCGGCTCCAGGCCCACGTTGTAGAGCAACTCGGCCACGCGGTCGTCGAGCGCCTTGCCCTTGGCCAGGCCATTCACCAGCAGCGGTTCGCCCACAATCTGCGCCACCGTCATGCGCGGATTAAGCGAACCCACCGGGTCCTGGAAAATCATGCGGATTTCGCGCCGGCAGGCCTTGAGCGTCAACTTGTCGGCCTGGGCAATATCCACCACCGACCCATCGGGCCGACGATAGTCGATAACGCCGCTATTGGGCTCGTACACACGCAGCAGGCAGCGCCCCATGGTGGTTTTGCCCGAGCCCGATTCACCCACAATACCCAGCGACTCGCCGGGCAGCAAGCTGAGCGACACACCGTCCACCGCCCGCGTGGTCGACTTGCCGGTTGCAAACACCATCGACAGATCGCGCACCTCCAGGATCGGCAACGTGGTGCTGGCGATCGGTGCGCGCTGTACCCGGATGTCGGCCGTGCGGCCGAGTTTGGTCACGGACGAGATCAGCATGCGGGTGTAGTCGTGTTTCGGCGCATGAAATATCGTGTCTACCGGGCCGGTCTCTACCACCTTGCCGTTGTGCATCACGATCACCTGGTCGGCGATCTCGGCCACCACACCCATGTCGTGGGTGATGAACATGACGGCCATGCCATGGCTTTGCTGCAGCTTCTTGATGAGGTCCAGGATCTCCGCTTGTGTCGTCACGTCCAGCGCCGTGGTAGGTTCGTCGGCGATCAGCAACTGCGGGTTGCAGGCCAGCGCCATGGCGATCATCACGCGTTGGCGCATACCGCCCGAGAACTCGAAGGTGTAACGGTCCACCGCGATATTCGGAGCCGGAATTTCGACCTGCGTCAACAGCTCGATACAGCGTGCGCGCGCCTGCGCCTTGTCCATGTTAAGGTGCAGGCGCAGCACCTCGATGATCTGGTTGCCCACCGTGTGCACCGGGGACAGTGATGACATCGGCTCCTGGAAAATCATCGCGATCTCGGCGCCGCGCACGGCGCGGATCTCGCGCCCACGCCGGTCCAGTTTGGCCAAGTCCACACGGCTGCCGTCGGCCCGGTGCAACAGCATGGAGCCACCGATGATGCGGCCGGGCTCGTCAACAATCTGCAGAATAGAGCGCGCCGTAACGCTTTTGCCGCTGCCGCTTTCGCCCACCACACAGAGCGTCTTGCCGCGTTCCACGTCGAACGAAATACCGTCTACCGCCTTGACGACACCGTTGCGGATCGGGAAGTGCGTGCGCAGGTCACGCACCTGAAGCAAGACGTCGGTCATTTGTTGTACGGGTCCGAGGCGTCGCGCAGGCCATCGCCCAGGAAGTTCAGTGCAATGACGGCGATGACCACGGCCGCGCCGGGGGCAAACAGCCAGGGAGCCGTGGCGATGGAACGGATGTTCTGGGCTTCGCGCAGCAACACGCCCCAGGAAATTGTTGGCGGTTGCAGGCCCAGGCCGAGGAAACTCAGCGAGGTCTCGGCCAG
>JANOCN010000269.1:0-4206 GCA_031412185.1 Betaproteobacteria bacterium
CACTTTGCACCGTCGCACGGGCCGGCCCGCAACCTGGCGCAACCCAGGCGTCCCAGGCGCGGTTCATGTCGGCAAAGCTGTCCATGTCGGTCAGCCAGATGGTGGCGCTCAGCAGGCGCGTCTTGTCGGTGCCGGCAGCCGCCAGCAAACGGTCGATGCTGGCCAGCACCTGCCCGGTCTGCACAAAAACGTCGGGCGGGGCATCGCTGTTGCTGACCTGGCCGGCCAGGTAGACGGTCTGGTTGAACACCACCGCCTGCGACATGCGCTGGCCGGTTTCAATACGCTGGATCATGGAAGTGTGCCTTGTAAAGTCAAGCTGGAAGCGGCAGTTGTATCACACTGGCTGTGCGGTCAAGCGGGTCAGGCACAGCCGTGCTGCCGCCAAGTCTTGCAGCGCCGCACCGACCGACTTGAACACGGTAATGTCGGAGTCAGGGCGCACGACGCTGGCGCTGCCACGGCACAAACCGGACAGGTCCCCCGCAATACGGTCCTGCGCCAGCGCGCCGGATGCCAGCGCCTGCACTACGTCGCCAGCTTCGGCAAGCACACCACCCAGCGTGTCGCACCAGAGCGCAGTGGCACGCTGGAACACCTGGTCATCAGCCTCGCGCATCGAAGGCGTGAACGCACCCACCAGGTCCACATGGGTGCCGGGCTTGAGCCATTCGCCCTGCACCAGCGCCTGGCTGGACAAGGTAGCGCAACTGATGATGTCGGCCTGCGCGCAGGCCTGCGCCAGCGTATCGACTGGCTCTGCCCGCAAGCCTTGCGAACACAGGTGCCGTGCGGTGCTGTCGGCTTTGTGCGCCGAGCGGCCCCACACCAGTACGCGCTGGATCGGCCGCACGCTCGCATGGGCCAGCGGCAACACCTGCGCCAGGCGGCCCGTGCCTACCATCAGCAAGGTGTGGCTATTGGGGCGCGACAGGAAACGGCTGGCCAGCGCAGAGGTTGCCGCAGTGCGGCGCGCCGTCAGTTCGCCCGCATCGAACACCGCTTCCGGGCGCCCGGTGGCGCCATGCATGAGCACATACACCCCGTGGATCGATGGCAGGCCCAGCCGGTGGTTCTGCGGGTACACGGTGACCAGTTTGGCACCCACACCCAGCCCGGCGCTCCAGGCCGGCATGGCCAGCAGCACCGGGTCGCCCGCTGCCAGGCCTTCCAGGTGGTAGTGCTGGCGTTGGGGTGCCACCAGGTCGGTGGCTGCAAATGCCTTGCGCAAGGCTTCGACCAATTCGGCAAACGGCAACAGGCGCGCCACGGCATCTGCGGCGATAAACGGCAAGGCGCAAGCAAGGGGCGTTGTGGGCATGGGGTGGCTGCTGTGGTCTGGCTCGCTGTTGTGCGGCGGGCTGGACACTATTGTGCGTCGGCGAGGCGCTTTTGGGGCATCGAAACCTGCATCGGAAAAGAGGTGCAGTTTGAGGTAGTGGTTTGGGTAACGCGAGTGGCGCGGACTACTGGCTGAATCCAGTCGGGCACCGCCGCCGTATATGGGATGCAGCCACCGCTTCTTGCAGGCCGCTCGTTCAATTTAACTTCGAGGGGAACCACTCCATGCTATTACGCACTACTTTGACGCTGCTTGGCGCCATCACGCTGGCCGCCTGTGCCAGCAACAGCAGCATGCCTGTCCCCACGGCCATGTTCTCTCAGGCCAGCCTGCCGCCCGGTGTACAAGTGCCGGCCGGCCACAAGGTCGCCATGGAAACTGTGGGTACTGGAGAGATTACTTACGAATGCCGTGCCAAAGCCGACGTGGCGGGCCAGTTTGAGTGGGTCTTTGTGGGCCCGGACGCCAAGCTCATGGACCGCAGCGGCAAACAGATAGGCCGCTACTACGGCCCACCGGCTACCTGGGAGAACATGGACGGCTCCAAGGTCACCGCCACCCAGGTGGCCGTAGCCCCGGCCGCCGCTGGCAGCATCCCGCTGCAACTGGTAAAGGCCAACCCGGCCATGGGCATGGGCGCGATGCAGGGGGTTGCCTACATCCAGCGCGTCGATACCCGCGGTGGTGTGGCACCGAGCGCAGCGTGCTCAGCTGCCAATACCGGGCAAAAGCAGGTCGTCAAATACCAGGCGGACTATATTTTCTGGCGTGCGGTGTAAGTTACGCAGATCCCGGCAATCCGCCGAGACTACGTGCGAGCTCGCCAGTAGCCCGGCTTTTGTCTTTGGTGCGCCATCGCGATAATTCGCACTTCCCCGTTTGTAGTAAACGATGCTGAAGGGGAACCGCCGCAAAGGAAATCGGCGGGTTCGGCCTCGCCAGGGCGTGCCAAATTTGGGATATTGGCGAAGCAGTTCTACCGCTCTCTCAAATTCGACAATCAAAGCCTCGCCGAGTGCCGCAGTGGCGACCCCGGTGTAGTACGACGCGCTGTCAATAAGTTCTGACTCGGCAAGCGCGTGTATCGAAACATTCATCGGATCGCACTTCGGGCCCGAGCGATGGCAGCTTCTACAGGCACCAGGGCGGCAGACCCACCTTCGATTTCAGCAAGCCGTCGCTCCACTTCTTCAGCCCAGGCGTCTTCAACATCATTATCCGGAGACAGGCTGGCCAATAGACGGTCTGCTAGATGAGCACGCTCTTGCGGCGCAAGCTGAAGTGCCTGTGATTCTAGGTCGGTGACGGAAGGAAGCATGGCGGACTCCTCAGAATTGCGGCAAAGCACATGATACTTTGGGACACCATCACCGCCCGCGCCGGTCTTCGCGCACACCCATCATCTGGCCCAGCCGCACAGTGCCACCGGCCAGCCACTCGGGGTTGAAGCTGGTTCGACCTTTGGGGAACAACATCACCACCGTGGAGCCAAGCAGGAAACGGCCCATCTCATCGCCTTGTTGCAGCACCAGGTTCTGGTCGCCATAGCGCCAGTCGCGCACCTTGCGGGTGCGCGGCGGGTTGACCACGCCGTGCCAAACGGTGGCCATGCTGCCAACGATGGTGGCACCCACCAGCACCAGCACCATCGGCCCGCGTGCGGTCTCAAAAACGCACACGACACGCTCGTTGCGCGCAAACAGGCCCGGCACGCCGCGCGCGGTGACCGGGTTGACCGAAAACAACGCGCCGGGCACGTAAACCATCCGGCTGAGCCGGCCCTCGCAGGGCATATGGATGCGGTGGTAGTCCTTGGGGCTCAGGTACAGCGTGGCGAAGTAGCCGTCGTCAAACTGCGCTGCCAATTGCGCGTCGCCCCCCACCAGTGCGGTAGTCGAATAGTGGTGTCCTTTGGCCTGGAAAATCTGGTCCCGCTCAATGCTGCCAAACTGGCTGATCGCACCGTCCACCGGGCATATCAGGTCAGACTTGGCCAGCGGGCGGGCACCTGGTTTGAGCGCACGCGTGAAGAAATCGTTGAAGCTGGCGTAATTGGCGATGTCCGGGTTGGCCGCCTCCGCCATGTTGACCTGGTACTTGCCCACAAACCAGCGAATGATGCCAGTGGTCCAGACCCCGGCGCGTGCCCGGGCTATCAGACCACCGAATTGCGTCAACGCACGTTTGGGCAGCAGGTATTGGGGCAAGACAGATAAGCGGTCTGACACGGTAGGCACGAGCCCGGTGGGCTGCAAAAGGGTGCGCGATTATAGGAGGCGGCATCCGGCACAATGGCCGACGATGACGCCGGTCCGTATCCCCCCGATTCAGTGTTTGCTCACGTTTGAGGCGCTTGCACGGCTGCGCAGTGTCACGCAAACCGCCGACGAGTTGTTCGTAACGCCGAGCGCCGTGAGCCACCGCGTCAAGCAGCTGGAGCAGATCATCGGCACCAAGCTGTTTGGCCGCGCCGACTTTTCGCTCACGGTCGAAGGCATCGAATACCTGGCCCATGTGCGCGAGGGCCTGGCTACGCTGCAGAAGTTTCCCGGTAAGGCCAGCGCGCCGGGCAAACGCAAGCTGCGTCTGGCCGTGACGCCGACCTTTGCGCGGTCCATCCTGATACCGCGCTTGCGCCAGTTCACCGAGGCCTACCCGGAGATCGACGTCACGTTGCAGGTGTCGATTCCGCTACTCGACGTGGTCGCGGAAGACGCCGATCTCATGGTGCGGTTTGGCACTGGCCGGTATGCCGACGTGGAGCATGTATGCCTGATGAAAGACGAGGTCACGCCGCTGGCCTCGCCCACGTTTGTGCGCGAACACGGACCGTTTGTAACGGCGCAGGATCTGGACGGCCAGGC
>JANOCN010000270.1:0-2853 GCA_031412185.1 Betaproteobacteria bacterium
TACGCTGTTTCGCCTGACGCCGCAAGAAGCCGTGCGCGGCGTCACGGTACATGGTGCACGTGCGCTAGGCCTGTTTGACCGGGGCACGCTGCAAACCGGGCAACGGGCAGATTTTGTGGTGTGGGACCTGGAGCATCCGAACGAGCTCGCGTACTGGTTTGGCCACAACCCGTGCAAGCGCGTGGTTGCCAATGGCATTGAGAGAAAAGAGATGGCATGAACACACCGATATTTACTCTGCACCCGGGCACGGCGCCTTTGTTGGTAAGCCTGCCGCATACTGGAACCGTGCTGCCAGACGAAATGCAGGTGCACTACACCCCGCGTGCGCTGGCGCTGGAAGACACCGACTGGCACCTGGCCCAGCTGTACAGCTTTGTTACCGGCCTGGGTGCCAGCCTGATCACGCCGCACCACTCGCGTTATGTGGTCGATCTGAATCGGCCAAGCGGCAACACGCCGATGTACCCCGGCGTCAACAACACCGAGTTATGCCCGACGCGCTTTTTCACTGGCGACCCCTTGTACCTGGAGGGCCATGCGCCAGAGCCGCGCGAGATCGCGCGTCGCGTGGCGACCTACTGGCAGCCCTACCATCAGGCACTGGAGCTTGAACTGGCGCGCCTGCAGGCGCAACACGGGCATGTGGTGTTATTCGACGGGCACAGCATCAAGTCCACGTTGCCGTGGCTGTTTGAGGGGAAGTTACCCGACCTGAACCTCGGCACAGCCAGCGGCACCAGCTGCGCACCCAGCTTGCGCGAGGCCTTGCAGGGTGTGCTGCAGGCGCAAAACCAGTTCACCCAGGTGGTGGATGGGCGCTTCAAAGGTGGCCACATCACACGCACGTTCGGCAGGCCGCAGGCGGGCCGGCATGCGGTGCAGCTCGAAATGTGCTGGAGCACCTATATGGCCGAAGAGCCACCATATGGCATCGATCCGTCACGTGCAGACCGGCTGGCACCGGTGTTGCGCGCGCTGGTGCAAACCATGATCGACTGGAAACCGCATGGCTGAGCAGCAGCTATGGAGCGAACGGGCCTGGATTGACGGGCAGTGGCGCGAGTCAGTGCTGTTGGAGATAGATCGGCAGGGTCGTTGGGCTGGCGTCACCTGCGATCTGCCTGTCCCGCCAGCTTCTGCCCGACAGCTGCCCGGCCCGGTGCTGCCCGCGCTGGTCAACGCACACAGCCACGCTTTTCAGCGCGCATTTGCGGGTCTGTCGGAACGGCGCGAGAGCGATGCCGACGACTTCTGGTCCTGGCGCGACCGCATGTACCGGGTGGCGTTGCGCATTACCCCGGAGCAGATGCGTGCGATTGCAGCGCAACTGTATGTAGAGCTGCTGCGCGGTGGGTATACCCAGGTGTGTGAGTTTCACTACCTGCACCACGACCTGCAGGGCCAGCCCTATGCCGACCCGGCCACGCTCTGCTGGGCATTGGCCGACGCAGCCAGCGACGCGGGTATCGGACTTACGGTGTTGCCGGTGTTGTACGAACGCGCTGGATTTGGGCAGCCCAACTTGCGCGACGACCAGCGCCGTTTTGCCGGCTCTCCGGAAATGGTGCAACAGCTGGCCCGCGCTGTGTTGGCATCGGCACGGCCGCTTGTCAACGCAGGGGTCGCCATTCATTCGCTGCGTGCGGCCAGCGCGCAATCCATTAAAGCCTTGCTGCAGCTTGTGGGTGACGATCCCTGGCCGGTCCACATCCACGTGGCGGAGCAAACCCAGGAGGTGGACGACTGCGTTGCCGCCACCGGCGAGCGGCCGATCGCCTGGCTTTGCAAAACCTTCGCCCCCGATCACCGCTGGCAGCTGGTGCATGCCACCCATGCCCAGCCGACCGAAATCGACTCAGTGGCAGGCAGCGGCGCGGGCATCGTGGTGTGCCCCAGCACCGAAGGCAATCTGGGCGATGGCCTGACGGACGTGGCGCGCTGGTTGTCGACCGGGGTACCCATGGCAATCGGCTCGGACAGCCACGTCACGCGCAATTGGCCGGAGGAGTTGCGCTGGCTCGAGTATGGCCAACGCCTGCTAATGCGACAACGCAATGTAGCGGCGGCACCGGCATGGGGCCAGCCGGCCACGGCGGCGCGGCTGTTCGGCACGGCACTCAGCGCAGGCGGCCGGGCTGCTGGCCAGCCAGCCTGGGGCCTGGTGCCGGGAGCGCGCGCAGACGCCCTGGTGCTGGACCGAGCTAGCCCGGCGTTGCTGGGCATACCACCGTCGCACCGGCTGGACGCTCTGGTTTTCTCCGGCAGCGAGCCCGCCTTTTGCGAAGTATTGGTGGCTGGTGAGGTGACGATGCGACGCGGCATCCACCCTCGGGGTGAGGCCATCGCCGGGCGTTTTTCAAGTGTGATGGATACGCTGTGGGGACAGCTCTGACCTACCCAGCGCCGGGGCACCCCGTAGGCCGCCGTTCAACCCGGGCGACGTGATTCCCGGTAATTGCGCGCCTCAGGCAACAAGCCTTCAAACAAGCGGCTGAGCATGGCCATTTTTTGCTGGGCCAGTGTTTCGCCCCACTCCCCCGCCAATGCAGTCATCAGGTCACTGCGCACGTACCACAATGCATGCACCGTGTCGGCGTAAAAAATGCGTCGGGCCACCATTGGGTAACGTTCACTCAGGTCGCCTACAGCCATCTCGTCCATCATCGCCTGGCGTACGCGGTCCATGCGCTGGTCCCACGCAGGCTCCGCCTGTGGACCTGCATGGCCCAACAATCCATAAATACTCTTCAAATTTGGCTTCATCCACCGCATGTGTATCCTGTCCTTGCGCCTCGTTATTGCGCTGCAATTGCATCGCCGTTCCAGCAAGTCTGACCATACCTGAGGTTT
>JANOCN010000271.1:0-2091 GCA_031412185.1 Betaproteobacteria bacterium
CAGCACCCTGATCATGATGCAGGCCATTCGCCGCTGGCCACCCAAACCACACCCGCCGAGTCGACTGCCGGCCGAGCGATTGTGGGGTGGCATGCTCAGTGCCCTGCGGTTTGCCTGGCACTCGCATATCGTTCTGGCCCAATTGCTGCGTGCCGGTGCTTACTGTGCGGCCGGTTCGGCCCTGTGGGCGTTGCTGCCAGTCATCGGCCAGCGCCAGCTCGGCCTGGGAGCAGCCGGATTTGGATTGTTGATGGGCTGCCTGGGCACCGGGGCCATCATCGCCGGGTTCCTGATCGGCGGCTGGCGCACGCGCTATGGCCTGGAGCGCCTGGTCGCGGGCGGCTGTATCGTTTTTGCGGCCGTTATGTTGATTGCAGCCTTCTCAAGCTGGGACCCACCCGTTTATGTGGCCCTGGTACTGGGGGGTGGTGCCTGGATGGCGGTAATGTCTACCTTCAATACGGCTACGCAAACCAGTGTGCCGCCGTGGGTGCGGGCCCGTGCAGTGGCCATGCACACCTTGAGCGCGCTGGGCGCGTTTGCGTTGGGTTCGGCATTCTGGGGCGCTTTGTCCGACCTGACCAGTCTGCAGTTCGCCTTGGGGGCTGCCGCCGTGTGTATGGCGGCTGGGCCGCTGTTGGCGCGCCGGTTTCCGCTGCGCATGGGAGAGACCCAGGAGGTGACACCGGCCACACCCTGGGAAGACCTGTTCCTGAGTTACGAGCCCGACCCGGAAGCCGGCCCGATTGCAGTCGAGATGGGTTACCGCATCCACGCAGACAATACGGCCGACTTCCTGGACGCGATCAGCCAGCTGCGTGCGCCGCGCCGACGCGACGGGGCCACCTTCTGGCGCATCTACCGCGACCTGGCTGACCCATCCCGGTATGTAGAGCGTTTCATCGTGACCTCATGGGCCGACTACCTGCACCAGCGCGCCCGCACGACCATGGCAGACCACGAGATAGAGGCCCACGTGCGCGGCTTCCTGCTGGAAGGAGAGACCGTCAGCATGCAGCATTACATTGCCGAGCGCTGACCTTCACGCCAAACTCCCACTATCGAGAGTTCCGCAATTCACGACACCGCTCGGGGTGAGACTTCCTGGTAGCGCAATGCATTGGACAGCCACACAATCTGGCGCGTTCGAAGTGGCAATTGCGGTAGCGTTGCAGTTGCAGTTGCAGCTGCAGTTGCAGTTACACGCGCACGTCTGTACAAGCCGAGGACGCCGGGGCGGGTGGCTGCGCTCATGTCACCCGTGGCGGCCTGTCGCCGCCAACTCTTTCTCTACTTCGCTCCGCCACCCGCCCCAACGTCCTCGGCCGCGAGCATGGTTGGTTTGCCGGAGCCAAAACACAGCGATCTCGCCATCCTCGCAGATCAGGTCGATGTGGCGCTCGGCGCAGGCTCCTAACCCACCCAGCGCCGCGCGTTGTGCCACATCTGAATCCACGGGCTGTGCTGGCTGGTGTCTCCGTTGGTCCAGCTCATCTGGATATTGCGGAACACGCGTTCGGCGTGCGGCATCATGGCTGTGAACCGGCCGTCCGCCGTGGTGACTGCGGTCAGTCCGCCAGCACTCCCATTCGGATTGAACGGGTAGGCCTCGGTCGCCGCGCCATGGTTGTCCACAAATCGCATGGCTGCAATGGCCCGGTCGGCATCGCCCCGGTGTGTGAAATTGGCAAAACCTTCCCCGTGCGCCACGACAATCGGCAGGCGGCTACCTGCCATGTCGGCAAAAAACAGGCTGGGCGATGCGAGCACCTCGACCATCGACAGACGGGCCTCGAAGCGTTCACTCTGGTTGGTGGTGAAACGCGGCCAGGCCTGGGCCCCCGGGATGATGTCTGCCAGCTCGGCGAACATCTGGCAACCGTTGCATACGCCCAGGCCGAAGGTGTCGGTGCGGGCGAAAAACTCCTTGAACTGGCCGGTAAGTGGCGCGTTGAAAGTGATCGAACGCGCCCAGCCAATACCGGCCCCCAGCGTATCGCCGTAACTGAAACCACCGCACGCCACCAGGCCACGAAAATCGCGCAGGTGGGCGCGGCCGGTTTGCAGGTCGGTCATGTGCACGTCAAACGC
>JANOCN010000272.1:0-5404 GCA_031412185.1 Betaproteobacteria bacterium
ACAAAGCCCGGCGCGTCGCCGCGCGGCGACACATCGCCCAGTTGGTCGGCACCGCTAGTACCCATCAGCAGGAACGGTGAGCGTCCGATGAAGTCGCGAGCATGCCGGTCCAGATGGTCAAGTTGCTTTCGAATCACCAGCTCGCTCGGGGAGCCCATGATGGCACGCAGGTCCGCCTCGGTGGTGATGACGTCTGAAAACTGGGTAGGGGGCATGGGTGAACTCGGATGCCTGAACTCCGCCAATTCTGGCATGCGCTCTGGATGCCGCAGAGGCTGGTTTCACGCGGCGAAACGAATTCAGTAGCCCGATGGGCGACGATTGCTCCGAAGCCGCGAGCCGCAGGCTGACAATAGCTTTGCACATGCACCGCTACATTTTTCGGAGACTTCCCGGATGATCCGTATTGCCACAGCTGGTTTCCAGCACGAGTCCAACACCTTCTCCGGTGTGCCGGCCAGTCTTGATTTATGGCGGCGCTCGGGAATTCTGCAAAGCGCAGAGGCGATCCACGCTGAATACGCGTCCTCGCAGTCGACGCTGGCCGGTTTCATCGCGGCCGCAGCAGAAGACCCGGAGGTCGAACTGGTGCCGCTGGTGTTCACACGCCTCACTCCCATGGGCGCGCTAACCCATGAGGCCACCGAACACATCTTCGGCTTGATCATTGCGGCACTGCGCGACAACGGGCCATGGGACGCCGTGCTGCTTCCGCTGCACGGCGCTGCGGTGTCGGAAACCTGGCCTGATGCCGATGGCGAACTGGTGCGCCGGGTGCGCGAAACAGTCGGGCCGGATGTTCCGATCGGCGTGGCGCTGGACATGCACGGCAACCTGTCGCAGCAGATGGTGCACAGCGCCGATATCACCACCGTCTACCAGACCAACCCGCACATTGATGCGTATGCACAGGCCTTGCTGTGCGCGCGGCTGCTGCTGCAAACGGTACGCGGCAAGATTCGCCCGACTAGTGCGCTGGTTATGCCGCCGCTGCTCGTCAATATCCTGTGCCAGGGCACCAGCGATGTGCCGATGTCGGATTTGCTGCGGTTGGCCCAGGCCCAGAGTCAGCGGCGGGGCGTGTTGTTGGTCCATGTGGTGGAGGGGTATCCGTATGCGGACGTGGCCGAGATGGGCATGTCGTTTCTCGCCATAACCGACAACGACCAGGCCTTGGCCGATGACGTGGCGCACCAGATGGCCCTGGCGGCCTGGGACATGCGCGTTGCTCTCAACCAGGGCGGTACACCAATTGACGAGGCCCTGCTGCGGGCGCAGGCGGCACCGGCCGGCCCGGTAGTGCTGTTCGACGTGGGCGACAACGTCGGCGGCGGCAGCCCGGGCGACTCCACTTTTATTCTGCATGCTGCGCGGCGGCTGGGCGTGCGGCATCTGTTGCAGGCAGTGTGCGACCCGCAGGTGGTGCGCCAGTGCCAGGCCGCCGGTGTGGGGGCGCGGGTTGAGGCCTCGGTTGGCGGCAAGACCGACCACCAGCACGGCCAGCCCTTTGCCATCCAGGCCGTGGTGACTGCCTTGTCGGACGGGCGCTACGAAGAGACTGGCCCGACGCATGGAGGTTTTCGCTTCTACGACGACGGGCCGAGTTGTGCCTTGCGCACCGAAGACGGGTACACGCTGGTCCTCACTTCGCGGGGAGCCGGGTCGTCCAGCCTGCAGCAGTTCCGCGCTCTGGGCGTCGAGCCGCTGGAGATGAAGATCATCGTAGCCAAGGGCGTGCATTCTCCGCGCCCGGCAATGGAGCCGATCGCCAAAGAAATGATCTGGGTGGCCACGCCGGGCGTGACAACCGCCGACCTGTCTACCTTTACCTACCGGCAGCGCCGCGTTCCGCTGTATCCGCTGGAGCTCGACACGGCGTGGCCCTGACAAGCTGACGACGGTCAACCCAGGGAGTCGGCCCAGATGTTCTGCGCCCAGGCTGCTGCATAGGTGGCCTCCAGTTCGGACCGGGCTGCAGACACCCCGCCCGAACCTGCGACGGGTTTGAAGGTTTTCTCCAGGGCCACGTATTCATGCACGCTGGCCACGTGGATCGCTTCAGTTGCGCTCACATAGCTGTAGCAGGTGTTCGTCAGCATGGGTTGCGGATCGACGTCCAGGCCCTGGAGTTGCGCTACGATGGCGGCTGCCGCCACTTTGGCATGCGCGTTGGCCATATGGCCGGATTTGGGCATCAGCGGCGCAGTCTGGATGGCATCACCCAGCACATGAATATCCTGCGCGGCGGTTGACTCGAAGCTCCTGAAGTCGACGTGGCACCAGCGCCCGTTGGCATTTGCCAGACCGGCCTGCAGAGCCAGGTCGCCACAACGCATGGGAGGCAGCACGTTGAGTACATCGGCGCGTACGTCCTCCTGGATGTCGAACTTGGCGGTCAGGGTCGCGGCATCCACCGCCACGGTTTTGTGCTGGCTCCGGTACTCGACCATGCCGGGATAAAGCTCTGCCCAGGCGCGTTTGAACAGGAGACCTTTGGAGACAACGTCCGGGTTGGCGTCCAGCACCAGCACCTTGGAGCGGGGCTTGTGTCTCCGCAGGTAGGCCGCGACCATGCTGGCGCGCTCATACGGGCCTGGCGGGCAGCGGTACGGTTGCTCGGGAATGGTGATGGCAAATACGCCGCCATCACGCATCGCCCGCAGTTGCCGCAACAACGCTACGGTTTCCGGGCCAGCTTTCCAGGCTTGCAATATGCGGCCCTCAAGCTGAGCCTGCCGCAGGCCGGACACTTCGTCGAACAGCAAGTCAATGCCTGGAGAGAGCACAAGTTTGTCGTACCGAAGCTCGGCGCCAGCGGCGAGCCGCACTGTTTTGTTCGGCGCATCAATACGCGTTGCCCGATCCTGCACCACGGTCACGCCGTGTCTGGTGCGCAGCGTATCGTAAGAGCGGGTGATGTCGGCCAGTTGCCGCACCCCGCCCAGCACCAGGTTCGAGATCGGGCAGGATACAAAGGTTTGCGCCGGTTCGATCAGGACGACATCGATGGAATGGCCGGACAGCAGGCGCAGGTATTTGGCAGCGGTGCCCCCGCCAAAGCCACCACCGACTACAACCACTCGAGCCGCCGCCGCTGTATGCGACGTTGCACACCCAGCCAATGCGGTCCATGCACCGGTTGCAATACCGCCAGCCAGTAGTTCGCGCCGCCGTACCATCAGGGCGTCACGCTGGTGCACTGGATTGCATCTCACGCGCTCACTTGTGGTTGGCGAAATAGGCAGCCAATGCGTCGATCTGCTCCAGGCTGTAACCCTTGGCGATCTGGTGCATCACGGTAGCCGCCCGGGTGCCGTCTCGAAACGCACGCATCTGGCTTGCCAGGTAGTCCGCTGACAGGCCCGCCAGTCCGGGGATGGCACTGTCCGGCGCAGGCCTGCCGTCGGTGCCATGGCAAGCTGCACAACTCGCCGCCAAAACGCGGGCGTGAGCGGCTTCTGCCTTTTGAGCAGACGCAGTGGAGCACAGTGACAATGCCGCTACCCCAAGCACAACGACCCGTGCGGAAAGGGGTGACGGCGCGTACCGGCGCAGTAGCATTGCAGGACCTCCTCGCGCAATCTTACCCTCCACATTGCGCCCCCCATGCACTTTGCGGATATCCTCTGCGGGCAGGGAAGTAAGGCTGTCGAGTAGCTATCGACGCAGGGCCGCACTATTCACCGCAAGTTTCCTCGCAGATTTCTGAAGCGCTGATTCCATTACCCTCTTCCCACGCCAAGGATCCAAGCCATGTCCGATGTCCCCAACCCCGATCTTCAGGCCGGGCGCGAAGCGTTTTATGGGCGCGCCGATACCCAGAACATGGCACCGCTGTGGACCCGTCTCAAGGCGCTGGTACCCTCCGAGCCCACGCCAGTAGGTGTTGCTCACCGCTGGGCTTACGCAGACGTGCGGCCCTATGTGCTGGAGTCGGCCCAGCACATCAGCGCCCGCGAAGCCGAGCGGCGCGTGATGATCCTGGAGAACCCGGGTCTGCGCGGCAGCTCGCAAATCACCAATTCACTCTACGCCGGCCTGCAGCTGATCATGCCGGGTGAGGTGGCTCCTGCGCACCGGCACACCCAGAGCGCGCTGCGTTTCATCGTCGAAGGCAGTGGTGCCTACACCGCCGTGGACGGCGAGAAGACGACCATGCAGCCCGGTGACTTTGTCATCACACCGTCCTGGACCTGGCACCACCATGGCCATGAAGCCAGCGGCCCGATGGTCTGGCTCGACGGCCTGGATATTCCCCTGGTGGCTTTCTTCAACAGCACGTTCCGCGAAGACCACCATTTGCAGGAGGCGGGCATCACGCGTCCGGAAGGCGATTCGCTGGCACGTTTCGGCAGCGGCCTCCTGCCAGTGGGTCACAAGCAGGGATCGCTGAACTCGCCGGTGTTCAACTACCCGTACCCGCGCACCCGTCAGGCGCTGCACGCGTTGACGCTCGCCGGCGCACCCGATGCACATCTTGGCCACCTGATGCGTTTTGTGAACCCGCTCGATGGCGGTTGGGCCATGCCCACCATGGCGACCATGATCCGCTTGTTGCCCAGCGGGTTCGCAACCCAGAGCTACCGCTCCAGCGACAGCACGATTTTTGTCGTGGTCGAGGGCCAGGGCGAAGTGCGTGTGGGTGCGCACCACTTTGCGCTGACACCGCATGACGTAGTGTTGGTGCCCGGCTGGATGGCGTACACCCTGCATGCCGACAAGGAGTTGGTGCTGTTTTCGTACTCAGACCGGGTAGCTCAGGAGAAGCTCGGGTTTTTCCGGGAACAGCGGATGTGACCGCAAACAAATCTTCGTGCGCAAGCTGGTAGCAGGTACCGTCCAGAGGATCATGAAGTCGCGTGGCAGCCCGGGACAATCTACGCCGCGCAAGGGCTTCCGGTCAGGTCGGCTGCTCTTGTAAGGTAAAGTTTCCCTGGTCTCTGAACTGGTTCGTGCCTGCCACCAGCGCCGCCTGGATGCCGGGTTCGAACGCTGAATGGCCGGCGTCGTCGATCATTTGCAAGCGGGCCTGCGGCCAGGCTTGCTGCAGGCGCCAGGCAGTGGCTGGCGGGCAAATGACGTCGTAGCGCCCCTGGACGATCAGGCATGGCAGATGGTGCAGCAGGCCTATGTTGTGCAGCAATTGGTCAGGCGCAAAGAAACCAGCATGGCGAAAGTAGTGCGCCTCAAGCCGCCCCACGCCCAGCGCCTTGGTGGGTGAATCGAAGTCTTCTAAAGCCGCCGGGTCGGGCAGCAGATGCAGACAGCACCCCTCGTAGCGGCTCCAGTGGCGTGCCGCCTCAAGGGCGACATCACCATCATCCCCGAACAGGCGCTTGCAATAGGCTTGCAGCAGGTCACCACGCTCCGCTGCGGGGATTAGCTGCAGGAAATCAGCATGCGC
>JANOCN010000273.1:0-6143 GCA_031412185.1 Betaproteobacteria bacterium
GCCCTGGCCGTCCAGCGTAAGGGCACCTGAGAGAACCCGACGATGGCGGCGTCCTGCGCAGCGGTCTGGTCAATCACGGCCGCGATTCGACGGTTGGTTAAAGACGCTTCAGGGAGCAGCAGACCGGATCACATATCCAACTGCTGCCCGCGAACGCTTTCGACAAATTCGTGTACGTCTTTGCGATGGGCTGCGGTTGGCAAGTGCCTGCGCGTTACCGCGAAGACAGCGATCGGTTTCTTGCCGCACAGTTTGGCCAACTCGGCAAAGCCACTGGCTTCGACACCTCTGCCTTCAGCGCAGAAGAATGCAATTTGTTTGAAGCGCGGGGCATACTCTCGCACGTACGAGCGCACCGGTGCTGCCAGGCCAACGCGCCATACCGGCACACCAATAATCACCAGGTCGTAGGCGGCCGGGTTGCGCAGCGGCCGCTGAATCGGTGGCTCTGCCCGCACCAGCGCCTGCCAGCCTGAGCGCCACGCGCCGAGCCACGAATCGCTGTTGAGTTGCGGACAGATCGCATCGACATGCCCGTCGCAGCGTTTCGCGATCTCTTTGGCCACCCTTGCGGTCTGGCCCGTGCGCGAGAAATAGGTAACCAGTGTTTTCATGCGGTTTGGAACTTGTGCGTGGCGGCGTGTGGGTTTGCCGAAGTTGCCGTGGATATTTGTTGGCGCAGCAAGTGCCAGCGTTTGTCGAAGTCCTGCACAAATTCGGCAGACTGGGCGGCCAGCGCCGCTGCACGCTCCAGCATTTCGGCGGCAAGCTGCGCCACCAGCGTGTAGGTGCGCGGGCCCGCCACATCGGACCGGATCGCCGCAGGCGTTAAATCAATCCGGTCCAGCACCGTCACTGCACGCCGCAGCAAGCCGCCCACCAGGGCATTCATGTCAGCGGCTACCCAGTCCTTGGCGATCACGCGCTGGTCGTCTCCCAGGGCTCCGGCCAGGCCCAGTTTCTGTCGCGCCGCCTTTGCCGCGTCCCAACCCGAGCCGCAGGTCTGCGCCAGCCAGCCACTGACTCTCGCCAGATCCTCTGCCAGCGCGCGCAGGGCCAGCTTGTGCGTCTGGATCTCGGCCGGCAGCGCTGCTACGCGCAGCAACACGCCCTCTGCCAGCGGGTCGCTGGCCGACAGTGCCACATCGATACAACCGGATTGGTGGGACAACGAGGCCGCAGGCAACGAACCTGCCCACGCAAGCCGCTCGGACACCACCCGCAGGGCATACGACGTGTTCTGGATTCGCGCTACGCAATTGAGTGGCCAATGGGCGCACATGCGGTCCTGCTCCCGGCGCACCGGCTCCACCTCGGGACCTGACCAGACCACGGCTTCGAGCAAGGGCAAGCGTCGCGGCAACGGGCTTGGGCCGTCCAACTTCCGTACGTAGCGCGGCAATGGGTTGAAAGCGTGGGACATCGCCGTGGGAACACTGCTCATGCTGATTCCAATGTCGAGGTGGTTGGGGTCGCAGCAGTTACGCGCTGCACTTCATAAACCGAGTCTCGACGGGCACAGGGGTGCCGTCTGTTCGACAACGCACATAAGGTCCAGATTTGCGTGAGTCGGCCCGCCGACCCCTGCGTGTGAGGCCGGGGCAGCTACAAGTAGTTACGAATCTGGCAATGCAGCGCCGGCCCAATTCGGGGTCAACCGGCCAACCTCCGGCATGACGTAAACCCACGCCGGACCCTGGCCAAGCATTGGCTCGATCACCGCCAGGTAAAACGCCTCGGGCACCACCACGCACCCATCCGATAGACGACGGTCCGAGGCCAGCGCTGACGCCAGTTGGCGCGAGCGCTGTTGCCAACCCGGCCCTGGGCGCAGCCGGTGGATGGAAAATGCGCTTGCGTAATCTACCCACACAACGGACTCGCCCGCCAGGTTACGCCCCGGAACGGACGCAAACTTGCCGGCCGGCGTCGTACGGTCCTGGGCACGCAGCGTTCTGCTTTGGGTTCGTTCGCCGACACCTTCGACGGATTGGTCCCCCAGCGTTCTTCCCAGCAGCACGGCTGAAAAACCAGCCAGCGAACCATTGTTCCGGTACACGGTGACCGTACCGGCGCGTTTGTCCACGATGGCAAAAGCCAGCCCACCGTTATCGCCCGTCGCCAGGATGCGCCGCGCCAGGGCCTGCGTAAGCTGCGCCGATGGGTGCGCCATTTCGGCGTAGGGCGGTAGGCCTGGCTGAAAGGCGGGTTGGCCGCGTGCCGCTGCGGCCAAACACGTGGCAAACAAACACAAAAGTATGCGCAGCATGGGTGCCCAGTTAGTAGCACCCATGGTAGGAAATGCGGCCGAGTCGTAAGCCCTGAAAAGGGTTGCAAAAAGAGCATAGAAGTCAGTGCGGCGTCAGGGCGCGTTGCTGTGCCGCTGGTTCGAGTCGACACTGGATTTGTGCGCCATAGCACAGACTGGGCCGCACGGTTGATCTATGGTTCGCCAACAACCTGTCTGAACCCTCCATCCAAGGAACACCGATGACTCTTCCAGCCTCTCCACCAGCAGCTCCAGGGTGGCGCATGTCCCGGCGCAGTGTGGTGCAAGCCAGCGCGGTGCTGGCCAGCGCACAAATCAGCACGCCGGGCACCGCCCAACAGCAGGCGTTGCCTGCACCACCGGTGCGCCCGGCAGCCGCACCAGCGCGTGGCGCAGCTACCCATTTGCCTGTGGTGTTGCAGGTCAATGGCCAGGCCTACCCGATCCGGGTGGACCCGCGCACTACCGTGCTGGACGCATTGCGCGAGACCCTGGGCCTCAAGGGCTCCAAGAAGGGTTGCGACCATGGCCAGTGTGGTGCCTGCACGGTGCTGATTGATGGACGGCGCACCAATTCGTGCCTGACGCTGGCGGTGATGCATGACGGCCAGGAGATCACCACCGTTGAAGGTTTGTCCAAAGGCGACGCCTTGCACCCCATGCAGGAGGCCTTTCTGAAACACGACGGCTTTCAGTGCGGGTATTGCACTCCGGGACAAATTTGCTCGGCCGTGGGCATGCTGACCGAAGCGGCCAAGGGAATGCCGAGCCACGTAACACGCGCGCTCGACGGCACCAGCAACCGGTTGACGGACGAGGAAATCCGCGAACGCATGAGCGGCAACCTGTGCCGCTGCAGCGCCTACCCGAACATCGTGGCGGCGATTCGCGAGGTAGCCGGGGTGCGCACTTGAAGGCCTTCACCTACGAACGGGCGCAATCGCCCCAGGCGGCTGCGGCGGCCATGTCCGCGCCCGGTGCCCGGTGCATTGCAGGAGGAACCAATCTGCTCGACCTGATGAAGCTGGAGATCGAGACGCCGGTGCACCTGGTCGATATCAACCGCCTGGGCCTCGACACCATCGATGCACTGCCGGACGGGGGGCTGCGCATCGGCGCGCTGGTGCGCAATGCCGACCTGGCGGCCGACCCACGCATACGCAAGGGCTACGCCGTGCTGAGCCGAGCCCTGCTCAGCGGTGCCTCCGGGCAATTGCGCAACAAGGCCACCACGGGCGGCAACTTGCTGCAACGAACCCGTTGTTATTACTTCTACGACACCTCGAAACCCTGCAACAAACGGCAACCCGGGTCTGGCTGCTCGGCCCTGCAGGGCTACAACCGCATGCACGCGGTGCTGGGTTCGAGCGAGCAGTGTATTGCCACCCACCCATCGGATATGGCAGTCGCCATGCGCCTGCTGGACGCCCGGGTGGAAACTATTTCTGCCAATGGATCGACGCGTGTCATCCCGATTGCGGACTTTCACCGGCTGCCGGGCGCTACTCCGCAGGTGGAAACCAACCTGCAGCCCGGTGAATTGATCACGGGCGTGAGCTTGCCGCCGCCTTTGCCGGGCACCCACATCTACCGCAAAGTGCGCGACCGCGCCTCGTATGCGTTTGCGGTGGTGTCCGTGGCCGCCATCCTCGACCGTGCAGACGGCCGAATTCGTTCGGCCCGCCTGGCGTTCGGCGGACTGGCGCACCAGCCTTGGCGCGTGGCTGCGGCAGAAGCCGCGCTGGTGGGTGCCGGTAGCACGGATGCCAGCGCCGATAACGCTGCTGCCAGCGTGTTGGCGGGCGCGCGCGGCGCTGGCCACAACGATTTCAAGATACCGCTGCTGCGCCGCACCCTGCGCGCGGTATTCGCTGAAGTTTGAAGGGAACCTCAACATGCAAATGAATACACCGGCCCCGCGCAATGCGATTGACGAGAATCGCCAGGGCCTGATCGGTAAACCCATAGACCGGGTGGACGGTCGTCTCAAAGTCATGGGCAAGGCCGCCTATGCACACGAGGTGCAGGAAGGCGGGTCACCCGCGTACGGCTTTATCGTGGACGCCACCATTGCCAAAGGCACGGTCGCGCAGGTGGATACCACGGCGGCGGAACGCAGCCCGGGCGTGTTGCTCGTGATGACGCACAAAAATGCACCTCGGCAAGGTGCCTGGGGGCCGCTGGACGCGAAAGACCGGTATGGCCGTGCCTCACCGCAACTGGGCGCCAACCGGGTGGAGCACTACGGCCAGGCGGTGGCTTTCGTGGTTGCTGAAAGTTTCGAGCAGGCGCGTTCTGCCGCGCGGCTGGTGCAGGTGCGCTACTCGCAGGCACCGGGTGAGTACGAATTGGCAGCAAACCTGGCCCGGGCGGAAACACCGGCCGACCAGTTCGGTCAGAAGACCGACAGCCGCATCGGGGATTTCGAGCCCGCGTTTGCGGCGTCCGCGGTGACGCTCGACCAGACTTACACGACGCCGTTTCACATACACGCGCAAATGGAGCCGCATGCGACGCTGGCCTACTGGAAGGGTGGACGCGTGATCATCCACTGCTCGTCGCAGCTGCTGAAAAGCGCCCAGAGCGCCGTTGCCAACACACTCATGATCTCCCCGGCGAGGGTACGCATCGTCAGCCGCTACATCGGCGGCGGCTTCGGCGGCAAACTTCCGATTTACGGCGACGTGATGCTGTCGGCGATGGCGTCGCGGCAGCTCAAGCGCCCGGTGAAGACCGCACTCACGCGCCAGCAGATGTTCCACTTCACCACGCACCGCAGCGATACCATCCAGCGCCTGCGCCTGGGTGCCACAGCAGACGGGAAACTCAACGCCATCGCCCACGAAACCTGGTCGCACAGTGCCCGGTTCGACAATTTCTTCGAGAACGCCAGCATGCAGACCCGGTCTCTGTACGCGGCACCGCATCGCTTGACGACACATCGCTCGGTCAAGCTCGACCTTCCGGTGTCGGACTCGACCCGGGCTCCTGGCGAGGCGGTCGGCATGCTGGCGCTGGAGCAGGCAATCGACGAGCTGGCAGAAAAATTGAATCTCGATCCGATTGAACTGCGGCTGCGCAACGAGCCGCCGCTGGACCCCGAGTTGAATGTTCCCTTTTCCAGCCGCCAGCTAATCGCCTGCCTGCGCGAGGGTGCCCGGCGTTTCGGCTGGGAGCGGCGCAGTGTGCAGCCCGGCAAGACGCAAGATGGCCGGTGGTTGACCGGCATGGGCGTTGCAGCGGCGACCCGGGGCAATTTGTTGATGCCATCCAAATGCACGGTCGCGCTTGATCGCCAGGGCGTGCTTACCGCCCGTATGGCAATGACCGATATCGGCACCGGCAGCTACACCGTGTTTACCCAGATCGCCGCCGAGATGCTGGGGCTGCCGATCAGCCAGGTACGGATTGAGCTGGGCGACAGCGATCTACCCACCACCCCCGGTTCGGGCGGCTCCTGGGGTGCTGCCAGCGCCGGATCAGGCCTGTTCGACGCTTGCGCCAACCTGCGTCAAAAACTGGCACGGCGCCTGGGCGTTCCGGTGGCAGAGGCCACATTCGCTGACGGGCGGGTAAGTGCTGGCGGGCGCAGCAACTCGCTGGCGTCGCTTGCGGGACCACTCGGACTGGAAGCGCAGGGAGAAATCAAACCCGGCGCGATGGCGAAACAGTTTTCCCAGCAGGCCTACGGTGCCCATTTTGCCGAGGTAGCGGTAGACCGGGACACTGGGGAGATACGGTTGCGCCGCATGCTGGGTGTTTTTGCGGCCGGGCGAATTCTGAACCAGAAGATGGCGCGCAGCCAGGCCGTGGGTGCCATGGTCTGGGGCGTCGGCACGGCGCTGCATGAAGACGCGGTGCTGGACCCGCGTTA
>JANOCN010000274.1:0-2089 GCA_031412185.1 Betaproteobacteria bacterium
CAGATTTGCAGCGATTTATACACCCGCCGTTTTTGCGATTGCTGTCGCGGTCGCGGTGCTGACGCCGCTGCTGATGGACCTGACCTGGCTGGAGGCGATCTACAAGGCGCTGGTGCTGCTGGTCATCGCGTGCCCGTGCGCACTGGTCATTTCAACGCCAGTCACCGTGGTCAGTGGATTGTCGGCAGGTGCACGCCGGGGCATTCTCATCAAGGGCGGGACCTATCTGGAAGACGCCCGGCTGCTCAAGGCGATTGCGTTGGACAAGACCGGCACTATCACAGAAGGCAAACCCAAACTCGTGGAGTGGAAGGCCTGGGACGGGGCCGACGAAAGTATGGTCAAGCACGCTGCCGCAAGCCTGGCCGCACGTTCCGACCACCCGGTCTCCAAGGCGATTGCACTCGGCCTCACCGGCAATGTGGCAGAAGTGCAGGATTTCACGGCGTTGCCTGGCCGGGGTGTACAAGGCACGTTCAATGGCCAGCAAGTGTTGCTGGGCAACCACCGGTTGGTACATGAAACCGGGTTGTGCAGCCCGGCGCTGGAGGCAGAACTGGCCACGCACGAGCAGCAGGGCCGCTCGGTCACCCTGCTGGCCGACAACACCCGCGTGCTGGCTTTTTTTGCGGTGGCCGACACCATAAAAGAGACGTCCAGGCAAGGCATCGCGGACCTCAAGGCATTGGGCGTTGTCTCGGTCATGCTCACGGGCGACAACAGCGCTACCGCCAAGGTGATTGCGGCGCAGGCGGGTATTGAAGATGCGCGCGGCGATTTGCTGCCCGAGGCCAAGCTTGAGGCCATCCAGGAAATGCAAGAACGTTATGGCGCCACCGGTATGACCGGCGACGGCATTAACGACGCGCCCGCGCTGGCCCAGGCTGACATAGGCTTCGCCATGGGTGCTGCGGGTACCGACACCGCCATGGAAGCGGCAGACATTGTCATCATGAACGACAACCTGTTGCGCGTGGCAGAGACGGTACGCCTTTCCAGGCGCACCCACGCCATTCTTTGGCAGAACATCAGCTTGGCGCTGGGCATCAAGAGCGTGTTTCTGGTGATGGCGGTATTTGGCACTGCAACCATGTGGATGGCCGTGTTCGCCGATCTGGGGGCGACCCTGCTCGTCGTCGGCAACGGCCTGCGCTTGCTTCGGGGCTCCAAAGCCGCAGGGGCAAGCGATGCGCCGGCCGCACCCAAAAGCGCGCACGCCCAAGCACACTGAGCATTGGGTAAGGCAAGCGTCCCACTCACCAACTGCAGGCGTAGTCAATATGACCAAACCAAATCTGCCATCTGATCGCCTCGTATTCGAACAACTCGCGCGGAACTTTGAGAACAGCGCGGGCCAACCCGTCGAGTCGCGCTGGCGCTGGTTGGTGGCCGCCCATATCGTCGGGCAGCAAGAATTCGCCATGCACTGGCGCACGCACTTGGCGATGCTGGGTTTTGCGGTGAATAGCCGGGACTACCCCGAGGTTGCTGGTCAATTGTTGCGTCTGGCGCTGGTGCCGTTCGGCCACCTGCTGCGCAGGCTGCCAGCCGGAAATACGGGGCGCGCCACGGTCAACGCATTTCAGCCGATGCCGCTGGATCCCTTGATACAACGGCTGATCTCGGATACGCGCCAGCAAATAGTGCGGGGCAGCTAGTTCAAGTGTTCGACATCACGCCTTGATCGGGTTCGAGTGCCCGCCCGCTGCCCCTGCTCGCCTCGCTTCTTCGTCTTGACGTATCCTACCCCGGTGGATAGCATCTTGTACACTGCGGACAGACTGCAACAAGTGTGCAGTCGCTTTCTTCTTCCCTGCCTTGCGTCTAGTCGTTAACGATAGCTATGTCTATGCCTCACCCGCCTCACTTTTCAGTCATAAGTCAGCGCGCAGGAAGCTGGCACGTGGTGCTTTTCGGCCTGCTCGGCTTTCTTCTCGCAGCCGGTGCGCATGCCCACGGAGTGGCAGAAGGCGACAAAGGCTATATCCAGGAAATCACGGGTGTGCATTTCATCCCGTTCTTGTACCTGGGAGCCAAGCACATGTTTACCGGGTACGACCACATCCTGTTTTTGCTTGGGGTCATCTTC
>JANOCN010000275.1:0-2516 GCA_031412185.1 Betaproteobacteria bacterium
CAAGCGACCGGCGCGCAAGGCCGCGGTTCACCACTGTGCGCAGCAACGCTGCCGCTACGGCGCCCACACCCACAGCCAGCAACACTGCGACCACTGGCTGCTCGGTCATCTGGCGCGACACCGTCTGCTGCAAGCGCGCCAAACCGCCGGCCGATGTTGGCGTGGACGCTCCGACGGGCTGAAGCGACTCCGCACCTGGTGCCGTGATTGGCGGCAACTCGACCGACGCGGGGTTGGTCAGCACAGCTTCCTCTGCTGTTTGCAACACGTCGTCACTGAGACGCCGCGCAGTGCCTTCTGCAGGATGGTCCGTGGCGGAAAAATGAGAACTCATACAACAACTTTCTGATGGAAGCCGCCCCCTGCGAGATGGCACGCAGCGCCGACAGGGGGCGTACTAGCAGGGTCAAAGAGGCTTCATGAACCGGATACACCGGGCAATACAGACAGCTTACGAGGCGGCTCCCGCCACGCTTGCCGGAAGTCCCAGTGTGGGCCTGTAGGCCGATAGCCCGCCCGCGTGCGCTGCGCCGTAAGACAGGTCCGACAGGGGTTCGCGCCTGACCTTACAGGCGCTGCCGTCGCCTAGCTACATCCAGAACTAGCCTTGCTTTTTAAGCTTGTCTGGACGGTGAAACCCACCGCGCCTTTCAAAGCAGTCACAGAGCCAACCCATCGCGTCAGAGGACTATCACCATGACACCTGCCGCTTCAGCCCCTGTCACAGCAGCCCCCGCCTCCGGCCATGCTGTCCGCCGCTTTCACCATCCTGTGCCCTGGGCCTGGCTGGTAGGGGTGTTGGCAGCCTTGGTGGCGGTGCTGGCCGGCTTACCCGACGGCATGGCCGAGCCCGTGCAAACCGCGGCTGCCTGGGCGGTGATTGCCGTTATCGCAGTGCTCGCGGTGGCCTCGGTGGCCAGGGGCCTGGACCTGCTGCTCGACTGCGAATCGAACTGACACTCAAACCAGGTTTTTGCCCCCGCCGCCCTGCCCTGAACCCCTCTGCCCTGCCTTGACCGGCGCCCGCTTTTCTTTTTCTGTTTCTTCCCACCGACCCCTCAAGGACTTCCATGCTGCAAGCCAAGCGCAACACTGCCACCCCAACCAAAGCCCCTGGTGGCACCGAGAAACAAAAGCAACTTCAAAACTTCTCCACCGACCCCGTTGGCAGCCTGACCACCAACCAGGGACTGCAGATTCCAGACAACCACAACTCGCTCAAGGCAGGTGTGCGGGGCCCCACGCTGCTGGAGGACTTCATCCTCCGCGAAAAAATCACCCACTTTGACCATGAGCGCATCCCTGAGCGGGCAGTCCATGCGCGCGGCAGCGCGGCCCACGGCTACTTCAAGCTCTACAAACCGCTCGAGCAATACACCAAGGCCGGCTTCCTGCAAAACCCGGAGTTGGAGACGCCGGTGTTTGTGCGTTTTTCCACGGTGGCAGGTTCAGCCGGCTCGGCCGACACGGTGCGCGACGTGCGTGGCTTTGCAGTCAAGTTTTATACGGAAGAAGGCAACTACGACCTGGTGGGCAACAACATTCCGGTGTTTTTTATTCAGGACGCGATCAAGTTTCCGGATCTGGTACACGCGGTCAAGCCCGAGCCGCACCACGGCATGCCGCAAGCCGCCAGTGCGCACGACACCTTCTGGGACTTTGTCTCGCTGATGCCAGAGTCCACCCACATGCTGATGTGGGCCATGTCGGACCGCACGATTCCGCGCAGCTACCGCATGATGGAAGGGTTTGGCGTGCACACCTTCCGCCTGATCAATGCGCGCGGCGACGCCCATTTTGTGAAGTTCCACTGGAAGCCCAAGCTCGGCGTGCACAGCCTGGCCTGGGACGAAGCACAAAAAATTGCCGGCAAGGATGCCGACTTTCACCGCCGCGATTTGTGGGAAGCGATTGACAGCGGCAACTTCCCCGAGTGGGAACTGGGTGTGCAGATCATTGCCGAGGGCAAAGAGAACAAACTCGGCTTTGACATTCTGGACCCGACCAAGCTGATACCTGAATCGGTGGTACCGGTGCAGCTGATTGGCAAGATGGTGCTGAACCGCAACCCGGACAACTTTTTTGCCGAAACCGAGCAGGTGGCCTTTCACCCGGGCCATCTGGTGCCCGGCATTGATTTCTCCAATGACCCCCTGCTGCAGGGCCGGCTGTTTTCGTACACCGACACCCAGATCTCGCGCCTCGGTGGTGCCAACTTTCACGAAATTCCGATCAACCGGGCGGTCTGCCCCATGCATAACTTCCAGCGCGACGGCATGCACAGGCAGACAGTCAACAAGGGCCGGGTGGCCTATGAGCCCAACACGCTTGCCGCTGGCACCGAGTTTCGTGTGGACGGTGCTGCGCAGGGTTTTCAGTCGTACGCGGAAGAGCTCGAGTCACCCAAAATTCGCCGTCGCAGCCCGTCGTTCGACGATCATTTTTCGCAGGCTACGCTGTTCTGGAACAGCCAGAGCGCCGTGGAAAAAGACCATATCGTGGCTGCTTTCCGGTTT
>JANOCN010000276.1:0-3966 GCA_031412185.1 Betaproteobacteria bacterium
TGATGTCCTCCAGGTCGTAGGCGAACATGCTCTCGGTGATTTCCAGCTTCAGTCGGTGTGCATTGGCACCACTGGCACGTATGCAGGACATCACCTGGTCCACGAAATCGGGCTGGCGGAACTGGTGTACGCTGACGTTGACGGCCAGCTTCAACGCAGCCGCATGAGGTTGTGCCGCCCACAGCACCAGCTGAGCGCAGGCTATTTGCAGCACGCGTTGCCCGAGTTGCAGTATCAGCCCCGACTGCTCGGACACGGGAATGAATTCCCCGGGTGACACGGCACCGCGACGCGGGTGGTTCCAGCGCAGCAGGGCCTCGGCACCAACCACACGGGCATCCGGCCCGACCTGAGGCTGGTAATGCAGGTGGAACTCGTCGTTGGCCAGTCCCAGACGTATGTCGGTTTCCAGCAACGCACGTGCATCCACCGCAGTCTGCATTTCGGGGTCGAAGAAGCGCAACGTGTTGCGCCCGGCCGCTTTGGCCTGGTACATCGCGACATCGGAGCGTTTGAGGGTTTCATCACCGGTGCCGGTGTTGGCACCAAACAGCGACACACCGATGCTGGTGCTGCTGCGGTGTTCGCGCCCGGCTATGTCGTAGGGCTGGCTCAGGACCAAAGCGATCTTTTCGGCCACCGTCTTGGCGTTTGCCACCGCATCAACTGGGTTCGGACCCAGGTCGTCGATCATCACCACAAATTCGTCGCCACCAAGCCGCGCAACGGTGTCGCAGTCGCGTACACACGAGGCCAGGCGCCGCGCCACCTGCTGCAGCAGCAGGTCGCCCTTGTCGTGGCCCACGGTGTCGTTGAGTGCCTTGAAATTGTCCAGGTCAATCAACAGCAAAGCTCCCTGGTGCAGACTGCGGGCCGTGGCCGCCAAGGCATGTTCCAGCCGGTCCTGCAGCAGGCGGCGGTTCGGCAGCTCCGTCAGGGGGTCATAAAAAGCCAGTCGCCGGATTTCCTGCTCTGCCCGTTTGCGTTCGGTGATATCGCGCGACATCACCACAAAACGTGGTTCCCGCCCTTCGCCCACGGCCTTGCGTGCCACCGAGAGCTCGAACCAGCAGGTGCCCTGGGTCAGCTCCAGCGCAAATTGCTGGCCCTGCGAGTGGCCCTGCGTGTGGGCGGTGCGCAAGGCATCCATCACCACCAGCGCCGCTGCCTCGGGCAATACCTCGGCCACGGTCTTGCCGATCAGCGTGTTGCCGGGTGCGGCCAGCAATTCGTCCGTGGGTGCGCTGAAACTGTAGTAGCGGCCGTCCAGCCCGAGCTCGAAGATCGGGTCGCGGATCGCGTCCAGCGTGGACTTGAGCTGGTCCTGGGTGGCCAGAATCTCTGCCGTGCGCTCCACCACCAGGGCTTCCAGGCTGGCCTTGTTTTGCCGCTGCTGAACCAGCAGATTGGCCAGGTATGCCAGCAGCACGCTCGCCACCAGAGCCAATGCGCCGCGCACTCCGAGCCACAGCGGATCACCCCAGCCGCTAACGGGCGCCATGTCAAGGTTCCAGGCGCCATTGGGCACTTCCAGGCTCTGGCGCACTGGCTGCGCCAGCAGGTTGGTGGACGAAGACGCAATAATCTGTTTTGCGCCACTTTCGGCCTGCAGGCGCCAGAGTTGGTAGTGGTAGCCTCGGGCCGGCAGGTCCGACAGCGCCACCCCATGCAGCAGATCGGCCAGAAGGAGCGTGACATTGGTAAAGCCCCAGAACGAGGGCCTGCCCTGCGCATCTTCCAAGTACACCGGCAGGCGGCTCACGACCCCGGTGCCGCCTTGTGCCAACTGGATTGGACCGACCAGCGTGAGGCGCCCTGTATCGCGCGTGAAGATCGCCTCTTGCATCTGCCTCGGGTCGGCCAGCTGGTCGAACCCGATCAGGCGCTCATTGCCTTTGCGCGGCACCACACTCTGGACCACACCCCCGGGTGAGATTGACAAGGCCAACAGGCGCGGGCTGGTGGCCAGCAGTTGCCCGGCAGCCGCATCAAAATTGGCGATGGTGCCGCTCCCCTGGCGCACCATGGCAGCCAACGCGTAGTTGTTGGACAACATGCGCTCCACATTACGTTGCAGCACCTGGGCGTGGCTCGACGCCAGCCTGGAGGCCTGCTCCCGGTGTGTGGCGAGCCGCTCGGTGTCCGCACGCCATAGCAGGCCCGCCGAAATGGCGACACTCAGCAGGAACACCAGTACGGCCACGACATGGGGCGCACGGGCCTTGCGGCGGGCGGTGGGGTCAGGCTGCGTCACGGTTGGATGGATGTGCAGGCGGCACCAGGGCTGGCTCAGGCGTTGTCTACCAGAAGCGCCACCGCCGCCGAGAAACTCAGGAAAGCAGCCGCAGTGGATAGCAGAATGATGCGTGCAATACGCCCGTCGTTGGCACCAAATCGCTCGGCCAGCATGGTGACGTTGCTGGCGCTGGGCAATGCCGCTACCAATACGATGACGGTAAGCGCAAACCGGTCCAGCGGTACACCGAGCTGAATCGCCGCTGCACCCACCAGCAGCACCAGCAACGGGTGCAGCACCAGCTTGATCAGCGCCACAGGCACATAGTCGCGCAGCGGCATCGCCACATCCCCACCCGCGCGCACCAGCATCTGCGAACGCGCCAACACGGCACCGATGGTGAACAGTGCCACCGGTGACGCGGCGTCCGCCAGCAGAGCCACTGTTACCAACACCGGTTTGGGCAGCTCCAGACTGACGGCGGATGCCAGGGCACCCAGCAGGATCGACCAGGGCATGGGGTTGACCAGCACCCCCTTCAGCGCATTTTTGGCGGCTTGTGAGAAGCCGTGTTCGTCGGCCCCGTCGAGGCGCGAGAGGGCAATACACAACGAGGTGGTAATCACCATGTCGGCCATGATGGTTACGATGGCCGGCCCGGCGGCGGCGGCCCCCAGCAGGGCCACCAGCAGCGGAACGCCCATGAAGCCGGTGTTGGGAAACGCCGCTACCAGAGCCCCGAACGCCGCGTCGTTCCAGCCGATGCGCCGGTTCAGGCTGACGGCCACCACAAAACCCACCATGACCAGCGCACACAGCAGGTAGGTGAAGAACACACTGGCGTCCAGCAACTGCGCGGTGGGGGTGGTTGAGCCGAAGCGGTACAACATACACGGCAGCGCGAAATACAGCACAAAACTGTTCAGGCCGGGGATCGCGTCAAGCCGCAACATGCCACGGCGTGCCGCCACGTAGCCTGCCAGCACCAGGGCAAAGAATGGAAAGGTGATGAGCAGGACTTGCAGCACCAGCGCATTTTCGCCCACGCGCGTGCGCGCACCGGGTCAAGGCCCGGCGAACCACGCCAGTATGATGGCCCGATGTCTTTTGTCGCGCCGCCTTCCGCCCCCAAACCCACCTCCGCCGGCCTCAATCTCGCCCAGCAGGAAGCGGTAAATTACCTGCACGGCCCGTGCCTGGTGCTGGCCGGGGCCGGTTCCGGAAAAACCCGCGTCATCACGCATAAGATCGCACGCCTGATCCAGTCCGGCATGGAGCCCCAGCGGATTGCCGCCATCACCTTTACCAACAAGGCAGCGGCCGAAATGCGCGAACGTGCCAAAGGGCTGATCGGCAAGCCGGCCAAAGAGGTGTTGATCTGCACCTTCCACGCGTTGGGCGTGCGCATGCTGCGCCAGGACGGCGCGGTGCTGGGGCTCAAACCCAACTTCTCCATTCTGGACAGCGACGACGTAACCAGCATCCTGAAGGACTGCGGTGGCAGCACCGACGCGGCGACCGCACGCCAATGGCAATGGACCATCAGCCGCTGGAAGAACATGGGGCTCAATGCGGCTCAGGCAGAAAGCCAGGCTGCCGATGACAGTGAAAAAATTACAGCGCGCATCATGGCGCGTTACGAAGAACGGCTGAGCGCCTACCAGAGCGTGGACTTTGACGACCTGATCGGACTGCCGCTTAAGCTGCTGCAGGACCACGCGCTGGTGCGG
>JANOCN010000277.1:0-1604 GCA_031412185.1 Betaproteobacteria bacterium
GATCGACCTGGGTATTGGTTTTTACCACTCCACCTTGCCGCCCATGAACGCAGGCGCACCGATCAAGATGCGTGCGCTGGATGTGGTGCCGATGCACATCATCTACTCCGGTATCAGCAAGAACGCGCGCAACCCGGAGGGCGCACGGGTGTTTTTGTCGTGGCTGGCATCCGAGGAGGGGGCGCTGGCTTATGAAGACGCCACCGGGCGTGGCAACCCCATGCTGCCCAAGACGAAAACCGCGCAGTTCATCAAAGGCAAAAAGCTGTCGGAGTGGCCACCCGAAAAATCCGATGAGCTGGGCGCGCTGAACGAGCACTACAACAAGCTGCTGGAGACCGTGGGGGCAGCGCGCTGATGCTGCGCCAGCGGCTGCCCTGGCTCACAAGAACACGCCGGACCGCTCCCAAGTTTTCTGGCACCCCCTCGCGGGGCCTGGCGAAGCCAGGGTTGGGGGCGCTTAACGCCGGCCTGCTGCTGTTGTTGTTGTACCTGGTGGCGGTGCCGCTGCTGTTGCTGCTGGTGGCCAGCTTCAAACCAACCGGTTTGCCGCTGGACGAAGGGTTCAGCCTGGTCCACTTCAAGGCGGTTTATGGCGATGCCGGCTTTTACGCTCTGCTGCGCAACACCGCCGTGTTTGCTGTCGGCTGCACCGTGTGCGCCCTGGTAACCGGGGGCGTTCTGGCCTGGCTGGTGGAGCGTACGGACTTGCCATACAAAGGTGCAGCCCGGGTGATGATTGCGCTGCCCATGGTGTTGCCGCCGTTCCTGCTGGCCATGGGCTGGGCCCTGCTGGCCAGCCCGCGCAACGGATCGCTGAATGAAGCGCTCAAGAGCCTGCTGGCTCTGGAAAAAGGGCCGCTGAATATCTATTCGCTCGGCGGCATGGTGTTCGTGGAAACCCTGGCGCTGGTGCCTTCGGTCTACCTGATCCTGGCCGGTGCTTTCCGCAACATGGACCCGGCGCTGGAAGAAGCCGCCATGGCCAGTGGCGCGCGCTGGGGCGACATGATTACCCGCATCTTCATCCCGATGCTGGCCCCCGCGCTGTTTGCCGCCGCCGCCTATTTGTTGATCGTGGGCTGCCTGGTGTTCGACGTGCCTGGCACGCTGGGCATGCCGGTGGGCCTGTTTGTGGTGTCGTCGCGCATTGTGTACCTGGCCACGGACCAGTCGGGCGGTACCTCCGCCTACGGCCAGATAGCCGCGATCGGCACAAGCTTTCTGCTGTTGTTGATGGCGCTGGCCTGGGGCTACCGCCGCATGACGGCGCAGGCAAACCGTTTTGTCACCGTGACCGGCAAGGGGTTTCGCCCACGCGAACTCAAGCTTGGTGCTTTCAAGCCGGTGGCACTGGGTTTGGTTGCGCTTTACTTCGTACTAGCGGTGCTGGCCCCTTTGTGCCTGTTGGTGTGGACCAGCCTGATACCCTACCTCGCGCCCATGAGTTGGGAGATGCTGCCCAAACTCGGGCTGGACCAGCACCGGGCCTTGTTGCAGAACACCCGCATGGGCCAGGCCGCCTGGACATCGCTCTGGGTGGCGGTGCTCAGCGCCAGCGTGGTGACTATTCTGGCTTTGCTGGTGGCCTGGGCGGTGCTGCG
>JANOCN010000278.1:0-2279 GCA_031412185.1 Betaproteobacteria bacterium
GCATGATGTGGCTGACCACATTGGTATCCAGCATGTAGCGCTGGCTCATTCCTCCACGCCCTCAAAGGGGTCACGCCGCGTGTGTGTTTGCCGACGCTCTATCAGCAGGTCGTCGTCCTTGTTGTGCGCCACAGCGTCGAGCAAGCCTTGCCAGTCTGTCGGTTTGCGCGACAACACCACATCGCCCGTGAGAGGGTCGCGTCGAATAAAAACTTCAGCAACGTCGAAGCGAAACTCCAGCGGCAGGCGGACGGCCTGGCTGCGGCCGGTGGTGAATATCTTGGCAGTTTGGTTCATGGTGCGCGCCCTGTTCAGTGGTAGCTATCATGGTATATACCACCTTTCTACCTGTCAAGCCCGAATGTCAGCTGCGCTTCAATGCCACTGCGAGCCCACGCGCCACCGCAGGCCGCGCCATCATCCCCCGGTACCACCGCAACACATTGGGAAAATCCGCCAGGTCGATCTTGTGCCGCTCATGCCGCCAGACCCAGCCGACGATGGCGAAGTCGGCTATTGAGATGTCTTCGCCTGCAAAAAAGGGGTGGTCGGCCAGGCGGCGGTCCATCACTCAGAGGAGGCGCGTACTCGGCCAGGCAGCCCAGAGGCGCAAGCCATCGCCGAAGAAGCCTTGATTCTGACCCGGTGCCCCGCACTTACTATGCTTTTAATAGCTGCTTGCGCACATACCATGCGGGCTAGAGGCCAATTAGGCGCATAAGATACAGCCACGGCAGCGTCATGTATAAAAATTCGAGTTTTCTATACATATAGCAGCTAACATGCAAAGAAAACTTTAATAGCTATACACGTCGCCCTGTTCAAGGCCCGCCCATGCCCGCACTCACGCCGCTTGAAAAACTCAACCCTGCCCGGTTCGAGACGCCCGCCATTCTCAAGAAGCTGGCCAGCAGCAGCCGCAAGCTGGCAGAGCTGAAGGGTATTGCCGCCTCCATTCCCAACCAGGGCATCCTGATCAACACACTGGGCCTGCAAGAGGCCAAGGACAGCTCCGAGATAGAGAACATCGTCACGACACACGACGAGTTGTTCAAGGACGATGTGCTGCCCGAGTCGTTTGCCAACCCTGCCGCCAAGGAAGTGCTCCGGTACCGCCAGGCGCTGCGGGTCGGGTTTGAGCAAGTGCACGGCACTGGTTTGCTGACCTGCAACCACATCATCGAGATTCAGGGCGAGCTGGAGCGAAACAACGCAGGCTTTCGCAAGTTGCCGGGTACGGCACTCAAAGACGGTGGCGGGCAGATTATTTACACCCCGCCGCAAGACCCGGCCGAGATTGTGGCGTTGATGGGTGGGCTGGAGCGCTTCATCAATGAAGGCGACCTGTTTGATGCCGATCCCTTGATCAAGATGGCATTGATACACCACCAGTTTGAGAGCATTCACCCTTTCTACGATGGCAATGGTCGCACCGGGCGCATTGTGAATGTGCTGTACCTGGTGAAAGAGGGGCTGCTGGACATTCCCGTGCTGTACCTCAGCAAGCACATCGTGCGCCACAAGGCAGACTATTACCACCTGCTGCAAACAGTGCGAGACGAGGACACCTGGGAAGACTGGGTGCTGTATTTGCTGGAGGCGGTGGAGCAAACCGCAGGGCAAACCCTCACCACCGTGCAGGCCATCAAAACCGCGCTGTTTGATTACAAGCAGCGCATTCGCGCGGACTACAAGTTCTACAGCCAGGACTTGATCAACAACCTGTTTATGCACCCCTACACCAAGATCGAGTTTGTGCAGCGGGACCTGGGCGTGTCGCGCATCACGGCCACCAAGTATCTGGAGGCGCTGACAGAAGGCGGGTTTGTGCAAAAGCAAAAAATAGGTCGTGGCAACTACTATGTGAACCTGGCCTTGAACGCGGTGTTGGCAGCCTAAGCGCGCAGCACCAACTCGAACGAGAAGCCCTGGGCTGGCTCAAAGAGGTGAGAGCTGGGCCTGAGCGCCCTACCCGCGCTTCAGCCCCGCCCCAAACCCCCGCGCCACCGCCGGTCGCGCCATCATCCCCCGGTACCACCGCAACACATGCGGAAAATCCACCAGATCGATCTTGTGCCGCTCATGCCGCCAGAGCCAGCCGACGATGGCGAAGTCGGCTATTGAGATTTCTTCGCCTGCGAAGAAGGTGTGGTCGGCAAGGCGGCGGTCCATCACGCCGTAGAGGCGGGTTGTCTCTGCCATGAAGCGCTCCAGGCCGTAGCGGCGCTCGGCTTCGTCTTTCAGTGCGATGAAGTGGTGCACCTGGCCGGGCATGGGGC
>JANOCN010000279.1:0-4125 GCA_031412185.1 Betaproteobacteria bacterium
GCGCAGTATTTCACCGTGCGCGACCCACGATTTACCCGGGCTCTCCAGACGACGCCAGAAGTATGCAAACCCTGGAGTGCGAGCACCGTGCAGGTGCTCGACGAACACGGTCGCGTTGCGGCTGCAGGTCTGCCCGCACGCGAAGCGCATTGGGTTCCGGTACCGGGCATGAACGCATTGGTGCGCCATTGGGCCGGGCCGCTGGTGCAAACGCAGGCGCTGGCACTGCAGTCGCGTGTCACGCGAATCGCGCGCGACCCGCAGCACCCTAAACGCTGGCAGTTGCACGCGGTCGGCCCGGAAACCGAGCATGGCCACCAGCATGCCGTATTTGCCGGGTTCGATGCGGTACTGCTTGCCATGCCGTCCTGGCAATCGCGCGAGCTGCTGCAAAATTCGGAACTCGCAGCCAGACTGGTGGCACAGATCGACACCGTGCAGGTGGCTCCCTGCTGGACCCTGATGCTCGCTTTTCCGCAGGCCATGCAACCGGCCTTCAGCACCCTGGGCCCGCAGTGGAACGCGGCCCGCAGCACCCACCACCGCATTGCCTGGCTGGCGCGCGAGTCGTCCAAGCCCGGGCGCGGTCCCGTCGAGCGCTGGACCGTGCAGGCGAGCGCCGCCTGGTCGCAGGAACACTTCGATGACGAACCGGCGCGCATTGAGGCCAAACTACTCAAAGCTTTTTCCGAGGTCACCGGTATCCACGCAGTGCCCTCGCATGTGGTCACGCACCGCTGGGCCTATGCACAAACGCTGCGCCCGCTCGGCAAGAGTCACCTGTGGGACGCGCGTACCGGTATCGGCGTCTGCGGCGACTGGTGTATTGGCCATCGGGTCGAAGACGGCTTTGTGTCGGGCCTGGAACTGGCGCTGGCTGTTGCCTGAGCGCAGTACTTGCATCATCGGCGTCCGCAGCTGTTGGGGCAGTGACAAGCGTGGGGGCCTATGTTTTGCCGCCGGGCCGCCCCAAGGCAAAATGCGCCCCCCTGGGGGGCAGCGAAGTACACACAGTGACGAGCGTGGGGGCCACATACACCGGTCGTTTTGCGCCCTCTCCTACCGGGCCGCTGCACGCAGGTTCTCTGGTAGCAGCGCTCGCCAGCTGGCTCGACGCGCGGGCCTGGAACCAGGGCCGGGGTGGGCGCTGGCTGGTGCGTATCGAAGACCTGGACACGCAGCGCAATATGCGCGCTGCGGCACCGCTTATCCTGCAGCAGTTGCAAGCTTGCGCCCTGGTGCCGGACGAACCCCCGCTGTTCCAGTCACAACGCACTGCCTGCTACCAGCAAGCGCTTGATCGCCTGGTGGCCACAGGTAGGGTGTATCCCTGCGGCTGTTCACGCAAAGACATCGCGCTGGCGCAGGCGCAGCTTGGCACGTTACGCACGCGCAGCGCAGGGTTGGTGTACCCCGGCACGTGTCGCAGCGGCCTGCGCGGCAAACAAGCCCTCGCCTGGCGTTTTCGTACATCACCTGATTCAGTGGAGGGTGCCGACGCAGCCAACCGGGCAAACGTAGTCTGGCAGGACCGGCGCCTGGGGCCGCAACAGCAAGACGTCGCAGCCTGCGTGGGCGACTTCGTGGTGCGCCGCGCCGACGGCCCGTTTGCCTACCAGTTGGCGGTTGTGGTGGACGACGCGGCGCAACGAGTTACCCATGTGGTGCGCGGGGAAGACCTGGCCGACAACACGTCGCGCCAGTTGCTGCTGCAGACCGCGTTGGCCTTGCCGCGTCCGCAATACCTGCACACGCCACTGGTGCTGGCCCCGGACGGTGCCAAACTCTCCAAGCAAAATGGCGCAGCGGCGTTCGATACCAGCCAACCGCTGGCCGCACTGAATGCCGCTGCCAGCATTTTGGGACTGCCATCGCACCAGGGCGGCGTGACTGACGCTCTGTTGGCGTGGGTTTCGGCCTGGCGCCATCTCTACAATCCGGCCCTGTGAAGCACCCTGCCTCCAGCGCCGAACCCATAGCCACCAGCGCAACACCGGACAGTGCACCGGCGCATCTGCGGGCAGTGCGCAGTTTTGTGCGGCGCGCCGGGCGCACGACGGCCGGTCAAACCCGTGCTGTCGAAGCGCTGGGTCCGAAATTTCTGATCCCGTACGCACCCTCGCTGGATGCCCTGTCGGCACTGTACCCGCAGCTTGCTGCCGCAGCATCACGGGTCGGTGCCTCCGTCGCTGTGGTCGGCGCGCCAGCCGCAGTGCCGCTGGTGCTGGAGATCGGGTTTGGCATGGGTGAAGCAACAGCCCATATTGCAGCGCTTTTGCCCGGCACCCAGTTCCTCTGCTGCGAGGTGCATCCGCCCGGCGTTGGAGCACTGCTCAAACGCATCGGCGAACAACAAATCCTCAACATCCGCATCATCGAACACGACGCCGTGGAGGTGATCGACCAGATGTTGCCGGCGTGGGAAGCTGGCATGCCGACACGTGGCCTGGACGGTGTGCATATATTCTTCCCCGACCCCTGGCACAAAAAGCGCCACAACAAACGCCGCCTGCTCCAGCGTGCGCTGGTGGCCCGGCTGGCGGCGCGGCTCAAACCCGGCGGCTACCTGCATTGCGCCACCGACTGGCAACCCTACGCCGAACAGATGCTGCAGGTGCTGGGCGATGAGCCTTTGTTGCGCAATGCAGCGCTGGAGGCACATCCGGAACTGCGCGGTTATGCACCCAAGCCGCACTACCGACCGCTGACAAAATTCGAGAAGCGAGGGATCGGGCTGGGCCATGGTGTATGGGACCTGGTATTCCAGCGCCACTGACCGCCGTGTTGCCCACCCGCGACGGTGTGGGCCCGAGCTGCGTTTCCCTGCCCGAGGGGCCATGGGCCACCATTACCGACTTCCTGGTGCAACGCTTCCCGGCGCAGCCGCTCGACGTCTGGCTGCAACGCATGCACAGCGGCGACGTGGTCGACGAAATAGGGCACCCGGTAACCCCGCAGCGGCCCTACCAAAGTCGGCTAAAGGTGTACTACTACCGCAGCCTGACGACAGAAGCGCGGATTCCGTTCGACGAAGTGTTGCTGTTCCAGGACGCGCATTTGCTGGTGGTGGACAAACCGCATTTCCTGCCGGTCGTGCCATCGGGCGGCTACCTGCAGGAAACGCTGCTGGTGCGGCTGAAACGCAGGCTCGGACTGAACACCTTGGTGCCAATCCACCGGATCGACCGCGACACCGCAGGCCTCGTGATGTTCTCCGTCGACCCGCAGACACGCGACCACTACCACGCCTTGTTTCGCAATCGCCTGGTGGACAAAACTTATGAAGCGATTGCCGCCTGGCGTGATGATTTACAGCTTCCTTTGACCCGCAGCAGCCGCATCGGGCCATCGGCCCATTTCATGCAGCAACAGGAGTTACCTGGCGCACCCAATGCCACCACCCACATCACCTTGCTTGCGCGCGACGGTGCGAGGGCGCACTACCAGTTGCGGCCAGTCACCGGCCACCGGCACCAGTTGCGCGTACACATGGCAGCGTTGGGAGTGCCGATCATGGGTGACGGAATCTACCCGGTGCTCACGCCCGAGGGCCCGCCCGACTACCAGCGACCGCTGCAACTGCTGGCCAAATCGATTGTGTTTACCGATCCGCTGACCGGTGGTTTGCGTCGCTTTGACAGCCAGCGGGTGCTGCATCTCACAGCCACCGACCAAACCGCGTAAGCAGGAGCATGGCTGGCAGCAACGTCGGCCCGGAAATGTCTCAGTGCGCATGCGCCAACTGGCTGACGACGCTCACCAGCGCTATCCCCAACAACAGCCAGGCGATCTGCGCCGCCGTCTGGCGCGCGCTCAAGCGGGTTTGCAACTGGGGAATCAGGTCGGCCAGCGCCACATACATGAAGCTGCTGCTCGCCACCACCAGAAAATACGGCAGATAGTCCTGCAACTGCTCCACCAGCCAGAAACCAGCCAGGCCACCAATCGCAGTCACCGCACCGGCCATCGACACCTTGACCAGCGCGGCACGCCGGTTGCCGGAACCCGCGCGCAGCACCATCAGGTCGCCCATGTGGTGTGGCACCTCGTGTGCCAGCACTGCCAGCGAAGCGATGATGCCAAGCCGGGTATCGGCGATAAATGCCGACGCGATCAACACCCCGT
>JANOCN010000280.1:0-4767 GCA_031412185.1 Betaproteobacteria bacterium
CCTGACCGATGCGGCAAACCGGGTTGCAGCGTCTGGTGCCGGACGCGCCCCAGGCTTTGTGCAACATTCTGGATGGTCGGCGCGGTGCGGTTGAGCCCCCCATCCGTTCCGAGATCTTCGGATCGCAGCGGTTTGCACAGCATGGTCGCAGCCTTGGCGAAACCCATCGCGCCGAGCGGGCCGGATGGCGCAGTCCGAGTTTTTTCCCGCGTCTGCACAGCAACATCCGGGTACTGCGCGAAGCGCATCGCTACATCGGCGAACAGGCCAGCACCGGTTATGACATCTCTCCGGCAGCCGAGTGGCTTCTCGATAATTTTCACCTGATCGAAGCACAGCTCAAGGAAATCCACGACGGGCTGCCGCGCAGCTATTTCCGCAGCCTTCCGCTGCTGCTGGACCCGCCCCTGGCTGGCCTGCCGCGTGTCTATGGCATCGCATGGGCATTTGTGGCGCATACCGATGGGGCCTTCGACGAAGACCTGTTGGCGCAGTTTCTCAATGCCTACCAGGAAACACGCGAGCTCAACCTGAGTGAAATGTGGGCGCTGCCTACCACCTTGCGCGTGGTGCTGGTAGAGAGTTTGCGTCGGCTGGCGGAACGTGTGGCGACCAACAAGGCGGCGCGCGCTGTGGCCAACCTGTGCTGCGACCGTATCGACAGTTACACCCCGCAGACTCTGGACCAATTGCTCGCGTTGCTCAACCAGCGCGGCGTGGGGCGCGTGTTTCTGGTGCAGATGGCGCAACGCCTGCAGGACCTCGGCAGCGGAAATGACAGCAGCCGCGAAGTCTACAAACAGTGGCTCCAGAAAGACATGCCCGACCTGGTGGCAGTGCAGAAACAGCAGCCCTCCGACCAGGCGGCGGACAACTTGAGTGTGAGCAACGCAGTGCGCTCCCTGCGTGCCATCGGCGATGCCAGCTGGGCCGACATCGTGGAACGCAGCAATACGCTGATGCAGTTGATGCTGACGCAGCCTACCTTCGAGAGTGAACACCGTGACACGCGCGACCAGACGCTGCACGGCATAGAGCTTCTGGCCAGACGGTGCGCACGCAGCGAGTTATCGGTCGCGCAGGCGCTGCTCGCGCTGATGCGCGCCGCAGAGCCGGGCAACCGCGCCACTGCGGTGTCCAGCTACTGGCTGCGCGGTCCAGGACGACCGCAGTTGGTGCGTACACTTGGCTTGCGCGCGGGTGCGGCGCTGGGTTGGCGTGCGGCGGCTCGGCGCGTCGCGCTGCCGGTTTACCTGGGCACGCTGCTGGTCGGCACTGTTGGCCTGGTAGCGTGGATGCTGGTACGCCAGCAGGCTGCACTGGGGGGCGCCTCCGCAGCACCAGGCTGGTGGTGGCTGGCAGCTGTTTTGATGGCGTTCCCCGCCTCCGAAGCGGTGGTTGCGGTGATTAACCGGCTGATCAGTGAGTCCGCACGGCCCCGGCACCTGCCGCGCCTCTCCCTGGCCGACGGCATACCGCCTGCGCACCGCGTCATGGTGGTGATTCCGGGCATGTTGACCAGCACAACTTCAGCCCGCGACCTGCTGCACCGCCTGCTGCTGCATTACCTCGCCAACCCTGAGGACGAGGCGCAGTTTGCGCTTCTGACCGATTGGGCCGACGCCGACACTGAAGAGGTCGTGAACGACAAGGCGCTGCTCGACAGCGCGGTGGCGCAAGTAGACGCGCTCAACACACAGCACCCGCGCGGCCACCACGACGAGGCGGCGGGACCACGCTTCATTCTGTTGCACCGGGCACGCACTTTCAGTGCCACCGAGCAGCGCTGGATCGGCTGGGAACGCAAACGCGGCAAGCTCGAACAGCTGGTGGCCGCACTGGCGCAACGGCAGCAGGGCAGCTTCATCGACCTGGGAAAGGTGTCGCGCATGACCGCCGGCACCCAGTACGTGGTAACGCTGGACAGCGATACCCAGCTACCCCCCGGGCGCCTGCGCGACCTGGTCGGCATTGCGGCGCACCCGCACAACCAGCCCCGCCTGGACGCGACCGGCCGCAGGGTGATTGGTGGCTACGGGATTCTCCAGCCGCGTATCGTGACACCGCTGCCCGCCCACAAGGACTTCACGCTGTACCACTGGTTGTTTGCCGGACAGTGTGGCACCGACCCATACAGCGCGGCCACTTCGGAGATTTACCAGGACGTGTTCGGCGAGGGCACGTATACCGGCAAGGGCCTGCTCAATGTCCAGGCGGTGCATGCGGTGCTGGCCGATCGTCTGCCCGAAGGCCGTGTGCTCAGCCATGACTTGCTGGAGGGCTCCCTGGCCCGGTGTGCTGCAGTGACCGACATCACGGTTATTGAAGACGCGCCTTTTCATGCCGATGTGGCGGCATCGCGCCTGCACCGCTGGACCCGGGGTGACTGGCAGTTGCTGCCGTTCCTGATGGAGCCAGCGCGTTATCCGTTCAAGACCATCAACCGGTGGAAGATGTTCGACAACTTGCGCCGCTCGATGGTAGCGCCCATGTCGCTGGCGCTGCTGGTGCTGGCGCTGGGCGGTCCGGTTCTTTCGCCGTGGGCTGCGCTGGCTTTGGTGGTGGCGGCACTGTCGGCCGGCCCGCTGATGGGTGCGGTGGCTGGTTTTGCGCCCAGCCGTGACGATATCGCCAAGCGCCACTTTTACAGCCAGGCAGGGACTGACCTGCTGCGTGCCGTCTGCGGCGGTTTGTGGTTGCTCACACAATTGCTGGCACAGGCCCTGCTGGCTGGCGATGCGGCTCTAAGGGCTTTGTACCGCATGCTGGTCAGTAAACGCCTGCTGCTGCAGTGGACCACGGCAGAGACTGCGCAGGCGCAGGCGTCCACCCGTCTGGGGCCACTGGTACGCAGCCACTGGCGCGAACCGCTGGCTGCGCTGTTGCTGTTCGCAGGATTGCTGATCGCAGGCACCTCCACCCCGTTGCTGGGGCTACTGCTGTGTCTTATATGGGCGGCGACTGCGCTGTGGGTCTGGTGCGTAAGCCGCCAGCGCCCGGTACGCGAGGACGCTGCGCTATCGGTGCTTGACCAGGCGTACCTGCGCGACATCGCGCGCGACACCTGGAAGTATTTCGAGCGGTGCGTGACCGCCGCAGACAATCATCTGCCACCCGATAACCTGCAAACTACGCCGCAGGACATGCTGGCGCACCGGACCTCGCCTACTAACATTGGCTTGTACTTGCTCAGCGTCGCTTGTGCCAGGCGTTTTGGCTGGATCACCACACCAGAGTTGCTGACGCGGCTGGAGGCAACGCTTGCGACCCTGGGGACGCTGCAGCGCCACCAGGGGCATTTCCTGAACTGGTACGACACCCAGACCTGTGCACCCCTGCTTCCGATGTATGTTTCCACGGTGGACAGCGGTAACCTGTGCGGTCACCTGCTCGCCTTGGCGCAGGCCTGCCTGGAGCTGGCGGCGATGGAGACCGCCGGGTTGGCCATGGGGGACGCCGCATCGGGTGCGACGTCTGACCCCACCTCCACACCTGCCACTGAGCGCCTGCATGCACTGGCGGCACGTTGCGAGGCACTTGCGTGGCAGGCAGACTTCAAATTTCTATACCACCGCAAACGGCATTTGCTGCACATTGGATACCGGGTCGCGGAACACCAGCTTGACGCCAGTTTCTATGACCTGCTGGCATCCGAATCGCGCCTGACCAGTTTGCTGGCGATTGCCAAGGGCGATGTGCCGGTGCGCCATTGGGCGTCGCTGGGTCGGCCGTTTTACGCCGTCGGCGCCACGGCCGGGCTGCGCTCCTGGTCCGGCTCAATGTTCGAGTACCTCATGCCCACGCTGGTACTCGATGAGCCGGACGGCAGCGTTCTGCGCGAGGCCTGTGCGGCGGCATTGGTGGAACAGATTGCGTTCGCCCGCAGCCAGGCGGTACCGTGGGGCATCTCTGAATCCGCGTACGCCGGCAGCGACCATACACTGGCCTACCAGTACGCGCCCCAGGGTGTGCCACGGCTGGCACTGCGGCGCACCCCGCCACAAGAGCTGGTCATCGCCCCTTACGCCACCGTGCTGGCAGCGCAGATTGCGCCACACCGTGCAATCGCCAACCTGACCGCGCTGGAGGCGTTGTCGGCCCGTGGCGCACTGGGCTTTATCGAAGCCCTCGACTTCACCCGTGCCCGCCAGTCTGGCGATCAAGCCTTCACGCCTGTGTCTACCTTCATGGCACACCACCAGGGCATGAGCATTGTGGCGCTGGCCAATGTGCTGCTGGGCGGCGTGGCACAGCGCTGGGGTATGGCCAACGCACACATCCAGGCCGTAGCGTCCCTGCTGCATGAACGCGCGCCCCGCGAGGTGTCGGTATTACACGCCCCGCCCACCGGCCCGCTGCCGCAGGCGCTGCTGCGCCGTGCGCCCGGCCTGCTGCGGAACATAGCGCCGGGAACTGCTGCGGTGGAGCCCACGCATGTGTTGTCGAATGGACGCTACAGCGTGACACTGCGCTCCAACGGCGCTGGCTGGAGCCGCTGGGGCCAAACCGGCATCACGCGTTTTCGCGATGACGCACTGCGCGACGCCTGTGGCAGCTTCTTCTATCTGCGCTCGCTGGGCCGCGCACCCACACAGGACCAGGACGGGTCCGGCATGCTGCCGGGCGCACTGGCGTCGATCACCCAGCACCCAGCGCCTGACGCCAGCGCGCGCTACCAGAGCATCTACCACGCCGACCGGGTGTGTTTCGATGCGGTGTGGGCAGACGTCGATGCCGACTTGCGTGCCGGCCTGCATGCGGTGCTGC
>JANOCN010000281.1:0-13382 GCA_031412185.1 Betaproteobacteria bacterium
GCCGAGCCACGTGATCGTGACATCGGATCGAGGCTGGGCGCGGCAGCAGAGCGTCTTGCCGGCAGCAACCTGTTCCTGGCTCAGTGCTCCATCTGAACGCGGCAACATCGACACCTCACCGGAATCGAGCTGCGAAATACACACCCCGCAATTGCCGCTCGCGCAAGCGAAGGGATAGTCAATTCCCGCTCGGACAGACGCTTGCAGGATCGTTTGGTCGGCCCTGCAGGTTATGGTTGTGCGGGTGTTGGCAATTGTTACCTGGTATACCGGCGTGCTCACTGGTGTACCCTCACCCTGGGCCCTGCGGCGCGAGGCCTTGGCTAGCGGCATGGCGGCGCTCATGCTGCGGTCATTCCGCGCATCGAAGGCAGCTTTCGCACGGTCGAGAATTCCTGGTTGTACCAAACGACCGAGGGAAACTTCTGGAACGCGTAGCCGTAAAGCGCGAGGATGATCGATGTTTCGTTGCCAAGAACTTCCTGGCTGTGAATGTCGTGGTCACCCATCGCAAATCCGTTGCCAGGCTCCATGACCATTTCGCCGATTTTGGCGACGGTCGCGTATCCAGGCTTGGACCCGTCATCGGTCCGGCGCCAATAGGTGTGCTTCTCGCGTCCGGCAACGGACGCGTTGATGCACCAGACTCCGTGCGAGTGCGGGTTGGACATCTTGCCTGGTTTACCGATCAGCAGGTGCAACGCTAGGCCGTCGTTGTCTTCCACCAACATGGTGTGCAGACGGCCTTCCGCCAGGGGCAAGGGAAAGTCACTCAGCGGGAAAAGCTCGGTACGCGTCGCCAGCGCCGCCAGCTTTATCTTGAGTGCATGCAGCGCCGAGGGCGTACTGCCTTCCTTGTCGAGAATCTTGTGCGCCTGGCGCATCAGCGCCAGGCAGGCTTCCCTGCGGCTGGCCTGCACTGCAGGTTCGGTCTCGGTAGCTGTCGCCATGGTGGAACTCCTTTCAGTTGGTCGTAATGGAAACTGGGGTCAATACAGGTTGCTCGGCGAAGGAGAACCCCATCGCGCGCATGTGGTAGAACAGCCCGCCGTCCTGCACCACCAGGAACTGCGCCTGCTCATCGCCGTCGTTGTAGTGCGAGTGAACGCTGACCGGGGGCGTGACGGTAGTTGCCCATTGCACCCAGTCCTTGCGTTTACCGTCCATCAGCGAATAGCAGCCAGTGTCGTGTATCAACAACATCAGGGCAGCGGCGTTGTGTCTGTGCGCGCGCTGTGACGAGCGTGGAGGCAGTGCGTTCATGGCCAGAGTGAGCGTGGGCAGTATGTTGCGACTGGCTTCCTGCCGGTCGGACGAGAACAGGACGGCAGTACCTGCCGTCGCTTCGTCCCGTCCGATGTCCTGCAGCATCTTGAGCTGGCGCGCAATCTCCGGCGCGGTGTAGTGCACTAGGTCGGTGGGTGCTTTTCCGCCAATCGGCGGGCGCAACGCTTCGAACGCGAGCTGGGGTTCGTTGCTGACCATCCACAACACCGCATCGTTCTGCGCGGTGTGCTGGAAAGTCTCGCCACCTGGCAGGATGAACACGTCGCCCGGATGCCAATGAATGGCACCCGATTCGCCGGTCGACGAACCGTCTCCACGGATGACATAGCAGATGACGCCGCTGGCGACAAAGGCAGTCTGCAGGGTTTCACCCGCGCGGATGCGCGCATACCGTGCCAGCATCAACGGTGACGTCGCCGGAAACGAACACGCCATCTCGCGCGACAGATCACAGGCAAACAAGCCGGTGGGCGTATTGGCTGCCATAGCGCGTCGCGGCTCATCGGTGAAGATGTGGTCGGGTACCTCGGGCAACCGGATGTCGAAAGCGTTGCCCGGGTTGAAGAACCGCGCCCGTGACTGCGCCGGACTTGCGGGCTGCCGCGCATGCTGCACCGGAAGGTCGGCGATGGTTTGCCTGCGCACCGGGGCAGCAGGGAGATTCAGGGCTTTGACCATGGTTGCGGGATACTTCGTGGCTGTGGAAGCTGTGGGACTCGGCGGTGCCATGGAGCCTTGGGGCTGTCAGATACCGAGTATCTGCCGCGCTTCGGCCATCGTGGCGCGACGCTCGCCCAGGTTTTCTATGATCTTCACGGCACGATCGACCAGAGGTGCATTGCCCGGCGACAACTCACCTTGCGAGAGATATAGGTTGTCTTCAAGCCCCACGCGGACATGGCCACCCAGGATGACAGCCTGTGCGGCCATCGGAAACTGCAGCCGCGAAATGCCGAAGCCGGCCCACACCGCACCCTCGGGCAATTGGTTGCGCATCAGCAGCATGGTTTCGGTGTCTGCCGGCGCACCCCAGTCGATACCTAGACACAGCTGGAACAGCGGCGGCGCTTTGACCAGTTCGCGTTTGAACATGTCAGCCGCCATACGCAGATGTCCATGGTCGAAGGCTTCCAGTTCCGCCTTGACTCCGGCAGCGGTGATCATCGACGCCATCTGCTCCAGGTGCCGCGGCACGTTGATGAACGCGGCCGAGGAGAGATTCATGCTGACTACGTCCAGGCTGCACAAATCAGGCTTGAGTTCGAGCACGTGCGCAACGCGCGACTCGGGCGTGGTGATATTGCTGTCGGAAGAAGCCCGTCGCGGGTCGTCGGCTGAGGGTGAAAAGATACCGCCGAAGCCGGTGCTCAGGTTGATCAGCACTTCGACGCCGCTTGCGCGGATACGGTCCACCACTTCGCGGAAGTATCGGATGTCCTGGGTTGCAGCGGCGGTCTCGGGGTCGCGCACATGGATGTGCGTGATATGCGCTCCCGCCTTCGCAGCCGCGATGCATTCGCTGGCTATCTGTTGTGGTGTGACAGGCACATAACGGCTGCGCCGGGTGGCCTCTACGGAGCCACCGGTAACCGCACAACTGATGATGATAGGTCTTGACATTTGTTATACGTTGATACGCTCCATGTGGTGGCACCGGCCCAGGTGCCCTGACTGCATCTCGCGCAACACCGGCGCCTGCTCCGAGCAAATCGGCGTTGCGTGTGGGCATCGGGTATGGAAGCGGCACCCAGAGGGCGGGTTCAGCGGGCTTGGCAGATCACCCGCTGCAACCAGGGCACCGATGCGGGTTTCTGCCGATCCGGCGGCCACCAGTTGCTGTGTGTACGGATGCAACGGACGGCCGAACACCTGCATGGCGGTGCCAATCTCCACCAGTTGCCCCAGGTACATTACACCCACGTCGGTCGACATGTAGCGCACCACGGCCTGGTCGTGCCCGATGAACAGGTAGGTGACGCCGAGTTTTTGCTGCACTTCTTCGAGCAACTTCAGAATCTGTGCGCGGACCGATACATCCAGCGCCGAGACTGATTCGTCGAGCACGATGATGCGCGGTTCGACCGACAGTGCGCGGGCTATCGCGATGCGTTGTCTTTGTCCGCCACTGAACTCATGCGGGTACTTGTGCAGCGCATCGCGCCGCAGGCCGACCATCTCCAGCAGCGCGCCGGCGTGGTCTTGCGCATCTTTCCAGGACATGCCGGTTTGCGCAACCTTGGGCTCTGCGATGATCCGGCTGATTCTGAGCCGCGGGCTAAGCGCACCGTAGGGGTCTTGCAGTACCGTCTGCACGGTGCCGTGGTATCGGCGCTCGGTCTGGGCATCTTGCTGAAATATGTCTTTACCGTCAACCAGCATGTTGCCTTCGGTTGGCCGCTCCAGCTTAAGCAGAATTTTGGCCACGGTAGTCTTGCCACTGCCGGACTCGCCGACCAGACCGAAGGTGGTCCCCGGCCTTACCCTGAAGGAGACATCATCCACCGCGAGCACGGATGGCACCGGATCGAAAAGCCGCCGTCGGCTCAAGCGATAGCGCTTTTGCAGGCCCCTGGCTTCTATCAGGTGCTCGGCGCCTGGCGTCGCTGGACGGGATGGGTTGGCTTGATCCGGCATGGGATTACTGGACCGGGTCAAGTGGCCGCGCAGAAGCATTCGGGCGATGGCCGTCGTGCCGGCCCAGGCCGGGTACACCTACGGGATGCCAGCACAGTACCTGATGATCGAGACCGACTGAACGAGATACCGGCTGGCGCGTGCACTCTTGTGTCGCCCGGTCGCAACGTTCGGCAAAGGCGCAGCCGCTGCCCAGTTGGTCAAGCCGCGGAACTTGCCCTGGAATCGAATTCAGTTCCACGCGGCCATCTACTACCCGGGGTATCGAGCTTATCAACCCGCGTGTGTAGGGATGTTGGGGGCTGTCGAAAACCTCGGTTGTCGGGCCGGACTCGACAATGCGCCCGGCGTACATCACCAGGGTTCGGTCGCTGATCCGGCGCACCACGCCCAGGTCGTGCGTCACGATAATGATCGCCATGTTGGACGCATTGCGCAGCTCCCAGAACAACGACAGGATTTCCTCCTGCACAGTGGCGTCGAGTGCCGTGGTCGGCTCGTCCGCGATCAGCAGTTTGGGCGATGACGCAGTGGCAAACGCCGTGAGAATGCGTTGCTTCATGCCTCCGCTCATCTGGTGCGGGTACTGCCGCACCCGCATTTCGGGTGCTGTAATGCGCACCTTGCGCAGCAAATCCACAGCATCCTTTTCCGAAGCATTCGGAATAGCCCCGTGCAACTTCAGCACCTCGCGTGCCTGGTTGCCGATCGTGAACAGCGGATCCAGCGATGTCATCGGGTTCTGCAGGATCATCGACAGATCGCGCCCCCGGATTTCCCGCATCTGCTCGGGGGTGAGAGCGAACAACGCCTGGCCATCGAACTGGATGTCACCGCTGACCCTCGCGGTGGTCGGCAACGACCGCATCAGGGCGGTGCACATGGTCGATTTTCCGCTGCCGGATTCACCCACCACACCGACAATCTGGCCAGGTTCCACACTGAAATTGGCATTCGCCACCGCAGCGATCGGATGATCCTTGGGTCCGAATTGAACACTCAGGTCGCTGACAGTCAAGAGGGACACAGGCGAGTTCCCTACAAACCGGTACGCGGGTCGAACTTGGTGTGTAACCAGTCACCCAAAGCGCTGAAACTCAGAACCGAAAGAAATATGGCGACGCCGGGAAAAAGCGCCAGCCACCAGGCAAATCCCATGAAGGATTTGGCGTCGGCCAGCATTACGCCCCAGGAGACACTTGGCGGCTGCACGCCCAGCCCGAGAAATGACAATGCCGACTCCAGAATCATGGCGCGTCCAACGTCGAGAATCGCCAGAATCGCCACCGAGTTAACGGCATTCGGCAAGACATGGCGCAACGCGATCCTGACCCGGGACACCCCGGCAATACGCGCCAGCAGCACAAAGTCGCGCTCCTTGATGCCAAGCACTTCGCTGCGTACCAGCCGGGCGTAACGCGCCCAGTTGGTGATGATCATCACGATGATGATGTTCTGCAGCCCGGGGCCAAGTGCCGCCACCAGTGCGAGTGCCATCAAAATGAAGGGCAGCGCCAGGAAGGCTTCGGTAAGCCGCGAAAGTATCGATCCGATTACGCCACCGAAATAGCCGGCGATCAGCCCGATGAAGGTACCAAGAATCCCCCCGACCGCCACGGCGGCGACGGCCACCATCATGGACACCTGGGCACCCGCAACCAAGCGGCTCAGTATGTCGCGCCCGAGTTGGTCGGTACCCAGAGGATGGCGGATCGAGCCTTCGTCCTGCCACGCTGGCGGCATCATGACGGCCTCGAAGTCGATGGTGGTCTCCGAGTACGGCGTGATCGAGGTGCCGAAGATGGCGGCAATCAGGAGCAGCGCGCACATCAGGGACGCCAGCAGGGGTGGCCCCCCTTTGCCCGTCAACCGGGATACCCAACTTGGACGCGCAGCCTGGTTCGGGACTGGCGCTGCAACTTGATCGCTCATTGGCGCACCCTCGGATCCAGCTCGCCGGCCAGAATGTCGACGGCCAGATTGATCAGCATGAAGCAAAACGCGGTTACCAGCACACCGGCCTGAATGATCGGGTAGTCGCGTGTGAAGATGGCTTCCACCAGCACCTGGCCGATCCCAGGCCAGGCAAACACACGCTCGGTGACGACTGCGCCCCCCAACAAGACGCCAAACTGCAGGCCCAGAAACGTGATGATCGGCAGCGATGCATTACGCAAGGCGTGTTTGAAGATAATGACCGGTTCGGACATGCCCAGGTTGCGCTGCATCTTTACGAAATCGCTTTGCAGTGCGCTGACCATGTTGGCCCGTGTCAACGCCGCCAGCGATGCGGATGAAAATAGTGCAAGTGTGCACACCGGCATGACGTAGTGTTGCCAGGTGCCATAACCCGAAGATGGCAACACGCCCAGGGTCACTGCGAACACCAGCATCAATACCAGCGCGAACCAGAAACTCGGAATGGACTCTCCCGCCGCCGCGTACCAACCGACAAAACGCGACAGCAGCCCGCGTGGACGAACCGATCCGAGCACGCCCAGCGGTACACCTACTGCGATCGCCAGAAGCATTGCCACGCTGACGAGTTTGAAGGTGGCCCACAGCGCCGGCAGGATCAACCCGATGGCGGGCACACGGTACCGGAATGAAACACCGAAATCGCCGTGGGAGATGTTTCCGAGAAACGTCAGGTATTGCATCAACAGCGGCTTGTCCAGCCCATACTGCCGCCGATAGAACTCGATGTCCGACTTCGTGGCTTCCGTGCCCAGTACCAGAGGAACCGGATCCCCGGCCAGACGTGCCAGCGCAAATATCACGATCGTCAAGACGAGCATGGTGGCGAAAACTTCCCCGCCACGCCGGATGATGAAGATCGGCATATCAGTTACGCGTCACGGGATCGCTGTAACGCCGGGCTTGGCGCACTCGGCCACCAGGCTTGCCAACTGCTCGCGGAACCTCACCACGTTGGCCAGCTTGACTTGACCGTAACCGCGCACGATATCGGGTAGCCCGGCAAGTTTGGCAATTACCGGCGCATTGGCCTGGCTGAGCGCATCCATCGCGCCAGTGAGTGCGTCGGCATATTGCGAGATCAGCGCGCGCTCGGAAACACGCAGCTTGTCATGGCCAAAGGGATCCAGCCAGGTGCCGCGGACCCCGCGCAGGGCGTACATGGTACTGAGCACCGGTTTGAACCAGCGGCCTACACTGATCTTGTTTTTCAGACCCATGGCGGCCAGGATCGGGGGATGAAACTTGAAGGAATAGCGCGTGCCTTCACCGAATTCACTCATCAGTGCTTGCTCGAAGCCTGAGTCAACCGATAGGCGGGCGACCTCGTACTCATCCTTGTAAGCCATCAGCTTGTAGAGATGTTTGGCGCCGGCGTGGGTGATGTCACCCGAGCTTCCGAGAACGGCCGCTTCGCGCGCGCGCCACGATTCCACCCGTTGCGTGTAAGCCTGGGCGTATGCTGCATTCTGGTAGGCGATGAGCTCGCTTACCCGGTGCTGCACGATATGGGCCAGCACCAGATCAGCTCCCGACCTTACCGCTTCGGCGATGCCTTTGGCCTGCGCAGACGCGGCGGCCTTGTTCTCAGCCTGGGCCGGGAGCGCCGCCTCGAGGGCGGCTGGATCGGCGACGAACTGGCGCCCGCGCCGGAACGCCTGCAGATTGCGATCAACCGCGACGCCGTTCAGGTCGAGCGCCTTTTCGATCAAGGCCGGATCAATCGGCAGCGCGCCGGCCTGCACCGCCATGCCGACCAGGAAGATATTCGCATACTGGTCGTCCCCGAGCAGCGCCAGCATGACACCGCGCGCATCGGCAAACGCGCTTTCCGCCGAGCGACTGCGTGTCTTGATACGCGCCAGAGTAGCGTCAACATCGGGGTAGGCCATTGCGACGTTGGTCACCATCGAGCCGGTCGGTACTTTAGCCGTAGAAACGATGGCGATGGTTCGCTTTGCCGAAGCTGCTGACAGATTGACGTCGTTGGCGGCGACCAGCAGGTCGCAGCCCAGGTACAAGTCACACTCACCGGGCTCGACCTTGTTCGCGCCGACAAAGGGGCTGGGTGAAAACTTGATGTCGGACACCACGGCCCCACCCTTCTGCGCCATGCCCAGTTGGTCGAAGCTGCGGATAAACAGGCCGGCCATGGTCGCGGCAGTGGAGATAATCTGCGCGGTCGTGACGACGCCGGTGCCGCCGATCCCGGTGATGCGCATGTTGAAATCGTCGAAGTTCACCTTCCTCGCCGGCGCCGGAAGAGCGTTGGACTCCAGCGGGCCAGCAGCATGACTGAGCGTCTTTTTCGTCCCCGGAGTGACTACCACGAACGATGGACACTCCCCAAGCAGGCAGGAGTAGTCCTTGTTGCAGGAAGCCTGGTGGATACGGGTCTTGCGGCCAAACTCGGTCTGCACCGGCTGTACAGACAGGCAGTTCGACTTTTCACCGCAATCGCCACAACCTTCGCAGACACGCTCGTTGATGAACATGCGCTGGTCTGGAGCCACAGCCAGCTTGCGCTTGCGCTTGCGGCGCAACTCGGTCGCACAGGGCTGGTCGTGGATCAGCACCGTGACACCCTTGATCTTCGCCAGTTCACGCTGCGTCTCATCGAGCCGGTCGCGGTGTCGAAGATCAACGCCGCGCGGTAGGCGCACCCCCTTGTAGCGCACGAGGTCGTTGGTGGTCACGATAATTCTCGCCACGCCTTCGGCCAGCAGCTCGGTAGCCAGTTCCGGCACACCCTTGCCGCCAACGATATCCTGTCCGCCGGTCATAGCGATCGATCCGTTGACTAGGAGCTTGTAGGTTATGTTCGACCGCGCTGCGATGCTGGCGCGAATAGCCAAACTGCCGGAGTGGTGGTAGGTGCCGTCTCCGAGGTTCTGGACGAAATGTTCGTGGCGGACGAATCGTTCCATCCCCATCCACAGCGCACCCTCGCCGCCCATCTGGCACAGGCCGATGTTCTCGCCCACGGTCTTCTCGGGCCGTGCCACCGCCAGTGCCGAGCAACCAATGCCCACCCCAACCAGGGAGCCCTCTGGCACCACCGTGGAACGGTTGTGCGGGCAACCCGAGCAGAAGTAAGGGGTGCGATTTACCACGGGCTGTATTTGGATTGCGGGCCGTACCGGTGTCCGGTGCTGGTCGATCCAGGCGCGCACCGAAGCACTCGCCACATTGGCCAGGATCCGTGGCGCAATCGCTGCGGCGATAAGACCCGGTGGCAGGTCAGCGTTGGGGCGCAGCAACTCGGCCCCGTCTGGCCCGCACTTGCCATAAATGGTGGGCGCATCGGGCATACCGTAGAAGATGTCCTTGATGGCAAGTTCTATGAACGCCCGCTTTTCTTCGACCACCACAATCTCAAGCAGGCCCTTGGCAAACTCCTTCAAAATCTGCGGTTCAATGGGCGAAACCATGCCCAGTTTCAGCACCCGGATTCCTGAGGTCGCCAGATCTGAGGCACCAATGCCCAGGGTGGCCAATGCCTGGCGCACATCCAGGTAAGGCATGCCAGCCACCACGAATCCTATCTTTGCGGCGGGGTCACCCTCGTAGCGGTTCAGTCCGTTGGCGCGGGCGTAGCGGCGCGCCAACTCCGGTCGGCTGGTCACCAGGGTTCGCTCGATTTCTGCCGACTTGACCTTGTTCATGAAGTTCGCCGATACCACGTGCCGGAACGGTTTACCGTCTATGGTGTTGTCGGGAATGACCGGTCGCACCTGCTCCTTGCGCACAGCAATCGTGCCCCCGCCATCCATCAGGTTGGTAGCAAGCTTCAAACCGGCCCATAACCCGGAGAAGCGCGACAAGGCAATTCCGTGCAGGCCGAAGTCCAGGATATCCTGGGGGTCGCTGGGAGAAAGAACCACCATGCCCTTTTCGGCCATGGCGATCTCGGAGCTGCTCGGCACTGCCGATGATTTCGCGATGACGTCGTCACCCACCAGCACCAGCGCACCACCGGTACCCGACGCGCCGCCGCAGCAAGCATGGCGCAGCGCATCTGTAGCCCGGTCGAGTCCTGGTGTTTTGCCGTACCAGATGCCCACTACCCCATCATGGGTGAGTTCGCCGAAATTCCCGGCTAGCTGGGAGCCCTGCACCGCCGTGGCGGCCAGTTCCTCGTTGAGCCCCGGCATGAACGTCACATCGTGGGCATCCAGCAACTTCTTCTGGCGTACGAACTCCATGTCCAGGGTGCCCAGCGGAGAGCCCGGGTAGCCGGAGATGAAGGTGGCTGTCTTCAGGCCATTGCGTTCGTCTATCCGGTGCTGCTCTACCGGAATACGCACCAGCGCCTGCAGCCCCGTGACGAAAATCTCCCCATCGCGCAGTTCATAGCGATCGGCGAGATCCACGTTGCGCCCGGCGCGGACAAGCACCTCGGTCATAGATAGCTCTCCAACAGGCTGTGGCCGGAGTCCTGACTCACTTGGTCTTCTTGATGTTCTTGAACACTGGCCAGGTCGCGTTCGGTGTAGGGACCCACTGTATGTCCTTGCGCGCCACGAAGATAGTGTCGGTGGCCCACAGTGGAATAACGGCAGCCTTGTCGTTCATCCGCTGGTAGATACCGCTGATGTGTTTTTCCCGCGCCGGTATGTCGGTGAAGTCGTTCATCTTGTCGATCATGGTGTCGAGCGCCGGGTCTTCGTACCAGGAGAACATGCTGCCGCTTCGCATGCCGCGTTGCAGCCTGCCGCTCGGCTCCTTGCTGTAATCTGGGAACATGCAGAAAATCATGTCGACGTTCGGGTCTTTGGTCTGCTCGGCCTGCACCCATGCCGCGTATTCCAAAAGAGTGATCTTGGTCTGCACACCTGCCTCGGAAAAGCGCTGCGCCAGCGCTTCCACCAGTTCACGCGTCTGCGGAATGAAGCCTGACGCCATACCTACAAAATTGAGCGGCTTGGAGAAGTCGAAACCGGCCTTGGTAAGCGCGGCTTTCGCCTGCTGGGCATCGATACGCGGAGAAGGTGTACCCATGCAGCCGGTGCCACCAGGGCCACAATTGAGCTTGGCCGGTGCGGCGAATCCAAGATAGACACTTTTGGTGAGCTTTTCGGTATCTACCATGGTCATGAATGCGCGCCGGACTTCTTCGTTCTTCATCCGTTCGTTCTTGCCGGTCGCGTTCATCATGATGTACATGTTGCGCAGTGTCGGCGCCTGTATCACCTTGAGGTTTTGAACGCCCTTCATGCGAACTGCCAGAAACGGCGAAACGTTGTCCACAATGTCGACTTCACCAGACTGCAACTGCGCCAGGCGGGTCGACTCGTCGGTGACAATTCTCAGCGTCAGTTTGCCGACATCGGGTGCCTTGCCCCAGTAGCCTGTGAATCCCTCAAGGATGATGTATTCCTTGATCTTGCGCTCCTTGAACCGGAACGGCCCGGTGCCCATCGGGTTGTCGCCAAACACATCGTCCCCTACAGACTCCACGTGTTTCTTGGACAACATGAACAGATTGGTGTCCATGTTCTCCAGCATGCCGGCGTCGCGCTTTTTGAGCTTAATCCGGACCTTGAGTGGATTGATGATTTCCACATCTGCGATGTTCGCGGCCAGGACGCCGGCCCGTGACCACTTGCGCACCGGGTCAACCGCCTTCTGCCAGCTAAACCGCACGTCTTCAGCCGAGAACGTATTTCCATTGTGGAATTTCACGTTTGGACGCAGTGTGAACTCATAGCTGAGGCCATCGTCCTTCATCTCTACCCCGGTTGCCAACGTTGGAATTAAGTTGCCTTTTTCGTCGTGGCCGTACAGACTCTCGAAAACATTGGCCATCAAGAGGTAGTCGTTCGCGGCAAAGAATTTCGTCGGATCGGTGGAGAAGACATCGACCGATATGGCGGCGGTGATATCAGGGGCAGCAAGCGCCAGGCTTGGCGCACCAAATGACAGCGCCCCTGCCACCGACAGCACGGTAGCAGTGGTGCCTGCGGCGCTTCGCAGGAGTTGGCGAATTGTGCGGAGCAATGCACCTGGTAGCGCCACGCCGCTGATCGCGGTGATTGCGTTGGTGCAAAGCGAAGTAAGTGGATTGCTGGCAAGCATTGAGATGTCTCCTTGTAAGGCTTGTAGTCCTGGCAGGCTACCTAGGTTTAGGTGCCCCTATCATGCAGCAATTAAATTGTACTGTAAAGTATAATTTGAGCCCACTTGGTACTATTTTTTAATGTGTGGCGGCGGTACGGGGGGCCCCAAACCAACTATCGCGCCAGTCCAGTCGCTTCCCGGGATTCACGGTAACGTTGTGCCAGGTCATGCTGTTCACGCGTGCCGCAATCGTCCAATAGTCTTGTCTGACCACCTGTGCCAAGGGTTCGAGCGGTATTGCCAGGCAAAGGCGGTCAAAATTTGGTGCGCGGCGACAGGCATCAATGCCAAAATCGCACAACTCTACTGAAGCGGTGGTTATCGGCCCGACCTGATCTATCATCAAGAATGGAACGTATCGAATCCGGAACGCCAACAGATCTTGGTGCGAAACGGGGTTGATCATTCTTGATTGAACTTAATTGGAGCCATCCATCCGCAGGATGGCAACGGACAAGCATGGGAATACCGGATGCGAGTAGCGCCTGAGATTGTTTTGACGAGCAGCGAGCGTGCCGAGTTGACCCGGCTTGGCAAATCCACACTGACCAGTGCACGGCTGGTCCAGCGCGTGCGCATTGTTTTGTTGGCAGACAAGGGACTGCAGAACAAGGACATTGCTGCAGAGTTGAAGGTGGGGCGTGTCCAAGTGGCGCGTTGGAGGGAGCGTTACGCGAATTCGAGGCTAGCGGGTATCGAGCGCGATCTTCCGCGGGGTGCACCTCCGACAGCGGTGGATAGTGCCCGATTGGTGCGCATGAGCACTCAGGCCAGTCTGGACGGGGGCAAGCCCTGGAGCGCACGTACTCTGGCCGCTGCGCTGGGAGTTAGCGCAGCGAGTGTGTCGCGCCATCTGCGCGCCAACAGCGTGAAGCCACACCCGACGGGCCGTGCGCATACCCTGCAGGCTGACAGTGTTCAGACCGAGCCTGACGACATTGTTGGGCTGTATGTTGCGGCCCAGCAGCGCACGCTGGTTGTATGTGGCGACAGAGCGCACGCAGTGTCCTCGCCGCACGCGCAGGTGGGGGCCCAAAAAAAGAAAAGGCGTACTTTCGGCGCGACGCGCAAGGAGGGGCTGGGCGACATTCCCCAGTTTCTGGCTACCCTCAAGAGGCTGGACATGGCAGTCGTTGCCGAGCCGCAAACCAGGCAGCGCCAGGTTGAATATTTGAAGTTTCTGCGCAGGCTCGACCGCGAGATGCCCAAGAATAAGATTTTGCATCTGATCGCAGGCGACGACGCTGTATGGGAACAGCCCGATATGCAAAACTGGCTTGCGAAGCACCAGAGATTCAAGTTGGTGGTTTTCAGGCCCGGTCGCGCGGCATGGTTGGATGCGGTGGAGGATTTCTTGGGCGACA
>JANOCN010000282.1:0-6588 GCA_031412185.1 Betaproteobacteria bacterium
GATCCTTTTACTCCCCGGTCCGGGAGAGCAACATACGTTCGGTCTGGTGATGGTCTCCGAGTTTTTCCGCCGCTCCGGCTGGGATGTTGCAGGAGGCCCCTGGGAGGCGGGTGCCGACCCGGTGCTGATGGTCAAACGCGAGTGGTTCGATGTGGTCGGTTTTTCGGTAGGCGCCGCATTGCATCTGGAGGATCTGGGCGAGTGCATCCAGGAAGTCCGCAAGGCGGCCCTGAACGAACACGTAGGCATAATGGTCGGAGGGCCGATCTTCGGTCTGCACCCTGAATATTCCTCTCGCGTTGGCGCCGATTGCGCTTGTGCAGATGGTCGCCAGGCACCCGCGCTGGCCGAACAGATGATGGCGCGCCAGAAGAGGGGCTGCTAAGCATGCCCTTTGACAATAAAACGAAAGCACGGAATGCAGGAGGGAACGCAGCAAGCGAACATGGGCCACTTTGAGACGCCGGATCGGTTCTTCCGGAACCTCGATGCAGACGCCGCTGGCGCATTGATTGCTGCCACCGCAGACGTCACGCTGGTCATGGATGAAGCCGGGGTAATCCGCGATCTGGCGTTTGGCAGCGAAGAACTGTCAAACCATGGTTACCGTCAGTGGCTGGGCAAATCCTGGAGCGAGACCGTCACGGTGGAAAGCCGCCCAAAGGTCGAGGCCCTGTTGCGCGAGGCCGGCACCGGGAGCAAGCCCCGGTGGCGCCATATCAACCACCCTTCTGTTGACGGTGCTGATTTGCCGCTCTCCTACTCGGTGGTACCAGTGCGGCGCAAGGGTGCGGACGCACGCAAAGGGCACACGGTGGCGTTTGGGCGCGACATGCGCTCCAGCGTCGCGTTGCAGCAACGCTTGGTCAGCGCGCAACTTTCCATGGAGCGCGACTACTGGCGTCTGCGCCATGTCGAGACGCGTTACCGCTTGTTGTTCCAGCTCGCCTCCGAAGCGGTACTGATTGTCGATGCAGTCACGGGAAAACTGGAGGAGGCCAATCCGGCAACCTATGCCCTCCTGGGAGAAGACGCCCGAAAAGTCGATTGGGCATTGACGGACAGTCTTAGCGCCGATGCGGCGGCAGCCCTGAAGGCGCTGCTGGCGCAAGTGCGCACTACCGGCCGTGCCGACAGCATGCATGCCCGACTGTCGGGTGGCGGGCCGGAGTTCGCGATATCCATCTCACTCTTCAGACAGGAGAGCGCCACCCATTTCATGCTGCGTCTCTCAGTGCTGGGTTCGGTTGCACCCGAACCGTTGGCTAGCGGAAAGCAGATGCTCCTTCGCGTGATGGAAAGTGCGCCTGACGCATTTGTGGTGACCGATCTGGCAGGCCGTATTCTTACAGTCAATCACGCTTTTCTCGACCTGGTGCAACTGGCCAGCGAAGAAATGGTGCGTAGCGAATCCCTGGAGAAATGGCTCGGGCGCAGCGGTGTAGACCTGAACGTGCTGGTGTCCAACCTGCGCCAGAGTGGTGCGGTGCGGCTCTTTGCCACCACCATGCGCGGCGAATATGGCTCTACCACCGACGTGGAAATCTCTGCGGTGGCGGTGAACAGCGGTGAGCAACCGTGTCTGGGATTCACCATCCGCGATGTCGGACGCCGGCTCACCAACGACGCCCGCAGCAGCCGCGAGTTGCCGCGGTCTGCCAGCCAGATGACAGAACTGGTGGGCCGCGTCCCGCTGCGCGATATTGTGCGGGAAACCACCGACCTGATCGAACAGCTATGTATCGAAGCGGCACTTGAGCTGACCCACGACAACCGGGCTTCCGCAGCCGAAATGCTCGGATTGTCGCGGCAGAGCCTGTACGTCAAACTGCGCCGATTCGGCATCGGCGACGCGTTGCCCGAGGGCGAGCATTAATACGCCGGGGGTGGCAGCCGACCTTCCGGCGCGCCTGCGCAGCGAGACGCGCGTACTTCATACCAGTCTGGAGCGCGGCCCGTTCATGGCGGCCATGTTGCGCGGCCAATTGGACCGTGCCGCCTATTGTTTGTTTCTGCGCAATCTGCAGGCCATTTACGCGGCCCTGGAGGACGCAATGGTTCGGCACGCTGCACAGACGCTGGTTGCGCCGGTATTTATGCCCGCCCTTTTCCGCCGCGCTGCACTGGAGCAGGATCTTGACGCCCTCTATGGGCCGTCCTGGGCGTGCGCGCTGCCGTTGCAGCCGGCTTGCCACGCCTACATCAAACGGCTGCAGGCAGTGCACGCGGGCAACGCGCTATTGCTAGTGGCACACGCCTACGTGCGTTATCTGGGCGACCTCAGTGGCGGGCAAATCCTTAAGCGCATCGTCGCTGACAGCCTGCAACTCACAGGTGGTGTTGGTACCGCCTTCTACGATTTTGGCGATGCCCGCCAGACAGCCGCGCTCACATGCGCTTTTCGCGCCGGCCTGGGCCAACTAACCAACGATCAGACACACGTAAACCGGATCGTGGCCGAGGCGCTCGACGCCTTCGAGCTGCACCGCGAGCTGTTCGAGCAACTCGACCAGTCTCGCCATCTGCCCAGCCCGCCTTCGACGGGCGCGTGAGAGGCCATCGAATGCGCCAGCGCCGTCGGAACACCTGTCACCTGAGGCTGCGGATGCTTGCATAGAGGCTGGCAGCGCGCTGGGTAGACGCCTCGATCTCCTGCAGCAACTCGGCCACCGACGGCTCGTTGCCGCCATCCACAATGTCCATCGCCGCAATGCTGGCATTTGCCAGCACGGCGGCCATAACTTCGTCTGGCTCTTCGCCCCCCGGCAGGGGGCCCGGCGGGCTGCGCCTGACCACCGAAAGCGATTGCTCCAGGTGGCGCCGCGCCGCAGCAGTCTGGCGCGTCTCGGTCAAGTCATTGAAGATCAGGAAGAAACCCAGCACCGAGCCGTCCCGGGCAGGCACGACCTCGGCGCGCACCGCCACCTGCAATAGGGCGCCGTCCCCCAGCTCCAGACCAAGTTCACCACGCCACGCACGGCGCTCCAGCGCCAAGGTAGCAAGTATCTGCTCCACTTTTTCGGGTTGGGAAAAGAAGACGGCAGTTTCTTCCAGCGCGTCACCTACGCCGCGCCTTCGGCGTGCGATACGCAGGAATGCATCGTTGGCGAACAACACCCGCTGCGACGCATCGACAATCACCACCGGCTCGCGCGAATTGGCTACCGCTGCACGCGTGTGCACGAGCTGGTGCTCTGCGATCAACAACCGTACCGCGTTGACCTGAAGAATAATATCCACCAACGAAGCGCCGAAAGCCCGTGCCAGGGCGGTCTCGCTGCTGGTCCAGGGCAAAGCACTGCCGCGCACAATCTCGGACCAGGCGGCGAACGAGCGCCGGGGCGACAACTCCAGGGGGTTATTGCCAACCACTGGTTTTGTCGGGTCACCAGCCCAGGTTACGGTGAGCAGTTGTTCCTTGCGAAACCACATCAGGTAGTCCGGGCTTGACGCGGACAGTCGCACTGCCACCACGCCACTGGCGGTGGAGGAAAGCGAATCCAGAGCCCGGTTGGCACGCGAAACTGCCGAACAACTGAACAGCCCGCTATGCGGCTGCGTATGAACCCAATGCATCAAAGCGCGCAACTCGGGCGTCGACGGCACCTCGCCTGCAGTGAGTATTTCGCCTTCGAAAAAGAGTGCCGCCCCCGTAGCTTCAAGCGGCTGCAGCAAGGTATGGGGGTTGCGAAAAAGTGCCAGTCGCCAGTCGCCCTCGGTCGAGGTCGCGTCGATCAGCCGCTGCTCCAGGCGGCGCACCTGGATCGCCACCTGGGCGTGGGCATAGTTTTCAATCGCTGCGATGCGGGTGGTGATGACCTCTGCCAGCAAGTCCGCTGCGGCGCGAACCGACAATCGCAAGTTGCGCGGCGAATAATGGTGACAGGCGATCAGGCCCCACAAACGCCCTTCCCGCACCAGCGACACCACCAGCGTCGCCGTGACGCCCATATTCTTCAGGTACTGCAAATGCAGTGGCGACATGCTGCGCAGGTAACACAGCGACATATCCAACTCTTCGCTGCATCCCGGCAATTGCCGGGGTACCAGCGCTGCCGGTTCGTAGTGCACATCCACCAGCACCCGCAGCCGGGTCTGGATGTACAACGCGCGCGCGCGCTGCGGGATATCCGACGACGGGTAATGGTGCCCTAGCAGTGAGTCGAGACGGGGATTGCGCGCTTCAGCGATTATCTTGCCGTGGCCGTCGGGATCGAAGCGGTACACCATCACGCGGTCATACCCGGCCAAGTCGCGAAACCGCCTTACCACCGCGTCGCACAGCGTGCCAATGGTTGAAGCAGCGCTGAAGCTCTGCACCGACTCATCCACATGGCGCAGCAGATGGCCGGTCTCCATGCCCACCATGGTGGTAGCGTCGACCGGCTCAATCTCGACCAGCACTATGCCGCCTGGAATACGGTGGGCGCCGCCCTCGAATTCGCAGGATCGGCCGCGCACCAGCAAATTACAGCGCAAGGGGGTGGGTTCAACAAGCTCTGGCGATTCGGCCAGCCCACGCAGATGGGACAGCAAGTTGCCCCCCAGACGCGCGACCGAGGTACCGAGCAGCGCCTGCGCCTCGTGGCCCAGCAAGTGCTGCGCACTTGCGCTGGCCTGCACTATCGCGAGATCGGACTCCCGCACTGCCAGCAGTACGCCGTGCGGCTGGACGGATCCGGCGAGGTGAATAAGTTCACGTTCGCAATTGGTCAGGTCGGCCTGACCGAAAGCGGGACTGATCGGCACTAGCGACCCGCCGGTGGAGAGTCCGTATCACCGGCGTTCGATGCGGCGGCCGGTGACGCGCGGCGCGAAATCAAATACGCGGTGTCAACACCCAGCAAACTGGCAGCGGCCCCGGCGTCATTGGCACAACGTTCCAGCGCCACACGCACGAAATGCTGCTGCGCCAGCTCGGTCACGTTTCCCAACAACTCGGACAGATGGACAGCGCCCAACTTATCGCTCAACAACGCTATGGCGGTACCAAGTTGCGCAAGCGAACTGCCGACAGGCCCAACCGGGGGAGGCAGCAGATGGATCGTAAACCCGATACATTCCTGGTCGCCTTCAGTCAACAACGCGGCAGAGATTTCCACGTCGATCAGGCGGGCATCGGACGACATCAGCCGCGACGCGATGCGCCGCGTTATTCCTCTGCTGCGTACCTGCTGCAGGATGGCCGCAAGCTGCTGGTCCGACATGCCGACCCAGTCCATCAACGGGCGCCCGTGGGCAGCCGTTTCCGACCCCAGATGTACCAGCTTCAGAAACGCCGGATTGGCCACCTGAATCCGTCCACCGGAGTCGGTTACCACAACACCGTCGCTGGTTCCATCCACCAGTCGCGCCAGCGTCGAACTCAGGTCTGCCGAAGAACCAGGCATGTCCATCGTGCGCACACGCACCAGCAAGCGCATGGCGTCCTCGGCGCGAAACGGCGTAGCCACCACACTGGTCGCAGCTACCTTGCCCGCCAGCCGGGCCCGTATTTCTCCGCCGTTGCCACTGGCGCGGGCATTCTCCAGCAGCGCCTGAACCACGTCGCGCGAATGGCGCTCGAAGCCAAATCCGGCGGGTCGCCCGACCACCTGATCGACCGTCATTTCGAACAACTCCGAGGCCGCCTGGTTGGCTTCCAGTATCACCAGAGACTGCGCGTCCACCACCAAAACTGCGTCTGTAGCCACCTGGAACAACAAGCGGTACCGCGCCTCGGCCTGGCGCGCGCGCCAGTAACCGCGCTCCATCTCGTGCTGCGCGTCCAGGAAACGCTGCTGGATCGCAGCGACCGAGCGCAAGTCGCGCCCCACTGCCAGCACCGGGCCCCCTGCACCAAGCCGAATTGCGGTATAGGCCACCGCGATATTCGCACCCGTGGGCGATGGGTGGTTGATCTCGCGTTTGCGCGCAATACCCGTATCACCCACTTCTTTAAGCAATTGCTCGATTTTCGCCCGGGTATCCCCGGTCACCGTGTCGGCCCACGAGCGTCCGACCCACTCACCGGCACCCGGGGCCACAGGCTCAAGGCTTCCCTGCGCCACATTCTGGATCACGCCCTGTTTGTCCATGACCAAAGCAATGTCGCTTGACAGCGAAACCAAAGCCTGGGCCAGCTCCGGTGCCCAGACCGACAACGCGCCCAGGTTGAGGGGCATGTTAGGCGGCTGATTCACGACCGAACTCCAGCCTTGCGCTGCGCGCGCAAGGAGCAAGGAAACAGCGCTGGGATCATGGCCGGATTCTAGGCCTGCTTATGGGCCGGCGGGTACTTCGACAATGTAAATATAAGTTGACACTTTTGATCGTCAACCTGCACAATATTCACCATGAATCGACCGAAACTCTCGGCCATCACAGAGCTTTTCAAGCCTATCACCTGGTTCCCACCGATGTGGGCATTTGCCTGCGGGGTAGTTGCGTCTGGTGTCAGTCTGCAAGGCAACTGGTTGATGGCAATCACCGGGATAGTTTTGGCCGGCCCTTTGGTATGTGCCACCAGCCAGGCGGCAAACGACTGGTTTGATCGCCATGTAGATGCTATCAACGAGCCGCAGCGCCCGATCCCGTCGGGCCGCATGC
>JANOCN010000283.1:0-2415 GCA_031412185.1 Betaproteobacteria bacterium
TGCAGGCGCACCACCACATTGGCGATTTCCTTGCCGACAGTGGTCGGGCTGGCGGTCTGCCCATGGGTACGGCTGAGCATCGCCACGTCGGCATAGGTGTGGGCCATGTCGCGCAACTTCGCGAGCACTCGTTCCAGCGCAGGCAGCAGCACGGTGTTGCGCGCTGCACGCAGCTGCAGCGCGTGGCTGGTGTTGTTGATGTCCTCGCTGGTGCAGGCAAAGTGCACGAACTCACCAGCCGCCAGCAGTTCAGGCCAGGACTCGAGTTTGGACTTGATCCAGTATTCCACCGCCTTTACGTCATGGTTGGTGGTCTTCTCGATCTGCTTGATGGCCAGCGCATCGGCCTCGCCAAAGTTGTCGACCACTCCCAACAAGTAAGTACGGGCTGCGGCGCTGAGGGGCTTGAATTCGGCAAAGCCAGCATCGCTCAACGCGACAAACCAGGCCACTTCCACCTGCACTCGGCGCTGCATGTAGCCCTGCTCGCTCATCAACGGCCGTAATGCGGCCAGTTTTGCAGCGTAGCGGCCGTCCAGCGGCGAAAGGGCTGAGATGGCAGAAAAATGCATGCAGCAATTGTAGGTGGCGGGTCGGAGTGCGGAACTGGCAGACGCCGCAGCGGGGCGGCGGTGCGTGTTCCGAACCCTCCAGGTCGAGATACTAGAATGGGCTCACGCAGCAAGGCACCCCAGTGATGAAACTTATCGGATCCTCTTCCAGCCCTTACGTACGCAAGGTACGTATCGTGATGGCAGAAAAAAAACTCGACTACAACTATGTCACCAACAACGTGTGGTCGGTCGATACCAATATTGGCGAGTCCAACCCGTTGGGCAAGGTGCCGTGTCTGGTGATGGAAGGTGCCGAGGCGCTGTTTGACTCCCGCGTCATCGTGGAGTACCTCGACACTTTGTCTCCCGTGGGCAAACTGATACCTACCGTGGGGCGTGAGCGGGCCGAGGTCAAAACCTGGGAAGCGCTGGCCGATGGGGTGCTGGACGCCGCCGTCATGGCGCGCATGGAGGCCACCTGGGACGGTCGCTCCAAAGCGCAACGCAGCCAAGCCTGGATCGACCGGCAGTTGGGCAAGATAGAGGCTTCGTTAAAGGCAATGGGCAAAGGGCTCGGTGAAAAGCCTTTTTGCGCAGGTATCCACCTGAGCCTGGCCGATATCGCGGTCGGCTGCGCGTTGGGTTACCTGGAGTTTCGTTTTGCGGATATTGCGTGGCGCGCGGATTACGCCAACCTCGCGCGCCTGCAGGACAAATTGATGTTGCGCCCGAGTTTCGCCGACACCCTGCCGGTTTGAGCGGCCGGAGGAACCCGACAGGCTCCTAGGCTCGCAGTTGCGGCGGGCAGGTTTCTTCGTTTCAAATTGGCTGCTGTTGGCCACTATGCACCGCTATGCACCTGTAAACCGGCGTATGCAATAGAAGTACAACCGGTACGGAAGCAGGCTGAGCAGCTTCATCCCAAGCGTGAACCGTTTGGGGAAATCGATCTCGAAATCACCTTTCGCCCAGCCTTCGAGAATCGCTGCAGCGGCCTGGTCCGCTGAAATCAGCGCCGGCATCGCAAAATCGTTGTGCGCTGTGAGGGGAGTTTCGACAAAACCCGGGTTGATGATGGACACCCCGATACCCTTGTCGCGCAGGTCCAGAAACAGCGTTTGTGCAAGGTTGATGAGCGCGGCTTTGGTGGGTCCATAAGCCAGGCTCTTCGGCAAGCCCCGGTAACCCGCAACGCTGCCGACCAGGCTGATGAAACATCCGCGCGCTGGTCTTGCCAGCAGATGCGGTAGCACCGCATCGAGCAGGTGCAATGCACCGATGTAATTGATCTGTACATGGCGCAGCATGTCGGGCAAATCCATGCTTGTGGCCCGCATTTCGTTGTAGTGGCCCGCGCAATACAAGAGGCCGTCCAGCCCTCCGGTGGCAACAAGCTGGGCGGCGGCGTTCACCACGGCGTCCCGGTCGGTAGCGTCCAGGGCCAGAGCCAGCGCACCGGGGTGCTGCCGCACAAACGCATCCAGTGCGTCCCGGTTGCGGGCGGACACGATCACTTTTGCGCCTTGCGCATGCAACAGCGATGCAGTGGCGCGGCCTATTCCCGTGGAGGCACCGACCAGCCAGACGGACTTGCCGCGCCAGTTCGTGATAGGGGGGTTAAGGGGCATGGAAAAGCCGTTGTGGAGTCTCAAGCGCGTACATCGGATGTCTTCGCAGTGCTCAGCGTTTGGTGAAGGACAGCGTGACCTCGCCCACACGCAGGCCAAACTTGCGCATTTCGGCTTTGTTCAGCATCGCGCGTTCGTTGACCAGGTACATCCAGTCGTCAAACTGCACTTCGTAGACCGTGCCGTCCACCGGCAGCGCCATGGTGTAGGTCCAATGGAACGCATTTCCGCGT
>JANOCN010000284.1:0-3156 GCA_031412185.1 Betaproteobacteria bacterium
CGGCAAAATCCTTGTAGTCCGAGAAACGGATCACCGACGCGGTGTCACCCATCACCGCGTTCGGTTGCACCGACTCAATCTGCTCCACCAAGCCGGCGGCGTTGACCAGCGCGGTCGCACGAAAGCGGCCTGGCACGGTAAACGACACGGCGGTCATCTGCCGACCATCGTCGTTGCGCAGGCTCACGCTGGCCTGGTTTGCCAACGCTGCCTTGATGATCCCGTGGGGGGTGGTCCATAAATCGTGGGTACGGCCATCCACGGCCAGTGGCGCGGGCACGGGTGCTGGCCCGGCCATGTTCCAGGCAAAACCGCCGCGCATCAAGCCTGTGGTGCGTTGCTCGCCCAGGCCCATCAGCGGTACAGCACCGCCGCCAGAAGGTTCGGCCCGGCTGCGGGCCGCGTCTTCGCGAAACGCCGCATTGTCGTAATCGGCCAAGCGAGAGAAGCTGGAGTAGGTAATTCTGGGCCATGCCTTCCCGGCCTCATAAGCTTGCCCAAAAGAGGCACCATTGCCGCTACCGGCAAACGAGATACTGCGCAACGCAGACCCCCCCATCGCAAGGTTGGCGCGTTGCAGCACCGCCTGCGCACTTTCTGTCGGCACCGTGGCGCACGAGGCCAGGGCGGCTACCGCGAGCGCCGTCGCCGCAGTCCGCATCCAAAGGGTTGGGTGAAACTGCCGCATCGTGAGACTCCTTGGTAGGGTGGGATATTCTTGGCGAGCGTTGCGCCAAAACCATGGTACTTAGCAACGGCGCAGGTCACCACTAGGGAAAACAGAGCAAAATTCCGTCGGTGCGACGGAACTTTTCGGCGCAGGCAGCAGTTACCACCCACCAACAGCAGGAGACATTACGTGAACGATATTTTTTCATTGCAGGGTCGCACCGCGCTCATCACCGGTGGTTCGCGCGGCATTGGCCGCATGATCGCCCAAGGCTTTCTGGCGCACGGAGCGCGAGTCTATATCTCGGCACGCAAGGCGGCGGTCTGCGACCGGACGGCCGAGGAGTTGTCGGCCCATGGCCCCTGCCTGTCGCTACCGGCCGACGTGTCCAGCGTGGAGGGTGCCCGGGCGCTCGCAACCGCTTTTGCTGAACGCGAGGAGCAACTCGACATCCTGGTGAATAACGCCGGTGCAGCCTGGGGTGCGCCATTCGACGAGTTTCCAGAGAGCGGCTGGGACAAAGTGGTAGACCTGAACCTGAAGGCCCCGTTTTTTCTGACCCAGGCGCTGCACCCCCTGTTGCTGAAGGCCGCCCGCTCACGGGTTGCCAAGGTGATCAATATCGCGTCGATCGACGGCGTGTCGGTGAACCCGCTGGAGACTTACTCCTACGCCGCCAGCAAAGCCGGGCTGATCCACCTGACGCGGCGCATGGCCCTGCGTCTGGTGAAGGACAACATCGTGGTGTCGGCGATTGCGCCTGGCGCTTTTGCCTCCGATATGAACCAGGACGCACGCGACCATGCCGATGCGGTCTCGGCGCGTGTTCCGGCCGGACGTATCGGCACAGCGGAGGACATGGCCGGGGCCGCCATCTATCTGGCCTCGCGCGCTGGGGATTATGTGGTGGGCTCCACGCTGGTGGTGGACGGTGGTGTGACGCATGCGCGTTCGTAGGGGGCCAGCATGGACCACCTGAGCGGGCTTGACGCCACCTTCCTGCACCTGGAAACCCCCGAGACGCCGATGCATGTCGGCGGGCTCAACATCGTGGAGCTGCCGGCCGGTTACGAGGGCAATTTTCTGGACGATTTTCGTAGCCACATTGCCAGTCGTATGCACCTGGCACCGGTGTTCCAGCGCAAGCTGGTGAATATGCCGTTCGAGCTGGCCAACCCGGTGTGGGTGGCCGAGGAGGCGGTGGACATGGAGTACCACGTGCGCAGCACAGTGCTGCCCAAACCCGGCAGCCGCGCGCAACTTGACAAGCTGGTGGGTCGGCTGCACTCCAGCCTGCTGGACCGCAGCCGTCCGCTATGGGAGTTTTATGTGATTGAGGGCGTTCAGTCGCCAGTCGGCGCGCCGCCCGGCACGCGCCATGTGGCTTTCTATTCCAAGGTGCACCATTGCGCGCTCGACGGTGCTGGTGGCATTGTGCTGGCGAACGCCATCATGGACACCGGGCCGGTACCACGCCACGTGCGTGGCGCATCCGCGAAGTCAAACACGTCGGCCGACAACTATGGTGTTGCCGAGCTGGCCTTGTCGGGCCTCAAGCATACTGGCCAACAGGCAACCAAACTCATCAAGTCCCTGCCCGCGCTCGCCGGTACGCTGGTGGGCGTATGGCGCGCCAGCCGCCGGGCGCGCGCTGAAGGCGATGTAGACAGCGTTGCCAGGAACAACTGGTTCGCCCCGCGCACCCCGATCAACGTGAGTATCACCAACCAGCGGCTGTTCTCCAGCTTTTCGGTACCGCTGGCCGAGATCAAGCACATTGCCAAGGCCTTGGACGCCTCAGTCAACGACGTCGTGCTGGCGATCTGCTCAGGTGCCCTGCGCCACTACCTGGCAGACCTGGGTTGTGTGCCAGACGCCGCTTTGCTGGCAGGCGTGCCGGTAAGTCTGCGCGAAGTCGGCAACACCGACTTGAACAACCAGGTGTCGATGATGCGTGTCAGCCTGGCCAGCAATATCGCCGATCCCCTGGAACGATTAAGCGCCATCCGCGACTCCAGCAGCATGGCGAAAGCCACATCTGCCAGCATGAAGGCAGTCACCCCCACCGACTTTCCGTCGCTCGGCGCGCCCTGGCTCATCAGCGGCCTGGCGTCGCTTTTGGGCCGCTCCCGGCTGGCCAACAACCTGCCGCCATTGGTCAACGTGGCGATCTCCAACGTGCCGGGTCCGAAGTTCGCGTTGTACCTGGCTGGCGCGAAGTTGCTGACCTATTACCCGGTGTCGATTGCGGTACACAGCGTGGCGCTCAACGTTACCGTGCAAAGCTACAACGGCCTGCTGGATTTTGGCTTGACGGCCTGCCGCAAGGCGTTGCCCAACCTGCCTGAGCTGGCCCAACTTATGCGGGCAGCGCATCAGGAACTGCTTGAACTGACACCGGTACTGGCGGCAGCACAAGGCTCCGACAAAGCGCGGCACCAGGCGGTGGACAAGAAGCCCAAAGTAGCCAGACCGGCGGCAAAGAC
>JANOCN010000285.1:0-1699 GCA_031412185.1 Betaproteobacteria bacterium
TTCGCACAACCAGTAGGCCAGGCCGATGTGGTCGGGGTGCTTATGCGTCACCACCACGCGAAGAATCGGCAGGCCTTCGAGCTGGGTCGCGAACACCTGCTCCCACTGGGCTTTGGATTCGTCGCGCGAGATGCAGCAGTCCACCACGGTCCAGCCCGGTTGGCCGTCGATCTCATCACGCATCAGCCACAGGTTGATGTGGTTCAGCGCGAACGGCAGCGTCATGCGAATCCAGCGCACTCCGGGAGCCACTTCCAGCGTGGCACCCGGTTCAGGCAGAGCCTCGCCCATGGGGTAGTGGAGCTGCTGTTCGAGTTCGTTCATGGTACTTACCGGGAATATTTGACGTTTACGTAAACGTCAGATGTAATGCCGATTGTATTTTGAACCTATCCGCAAGCAAGGCGCTCCCGCGTTCTGCTGGGTTCAGCCCTTATCCTTCCTGTGCTTGCCTGCCGGCCTGCGCTACCTACGCCACCCACCACCATGGCTACCTCCCAGTACACCATCAGCGACCTTGCCAGAGAGTTTGACCTGACCACGCGGGCGATACGGTTTTACGAAGACATGGGTTTGCTCCAGCCCGAGCGCGCCGGGCCGGGAGGGCGTAGCCGGGTCTACAGCGCACGCGACCGCACGCGCCTGAAGCTCACGCTGCGCGCCAAGCGCCTTGGCCTGTCGCTGACCGAGGCGCGCGAAATCATCGACATGTACGACAGCCCGCGCGATACTGGTTTGCAGTTGAAGAAGTTCCTGTCCGTGCTGGCTGCCCACCGCAAGGCGCTGGAAGAGCAGATGGCTGATCTGATGGCCAATCTGGACGAGGTGAAGACCCACGAGAAGGAAGCCCGCGCGTTGCTGGCCAAGTCGGCGAAAGCGGCCGGGCGGGGCTGACATCGCGCATAATCGAGGCTCGCATTGACGTTGACGTAAACGTCAAGCAAATCCGGCTTCCTGGTCCCTTTGGCACTGCAACTGTGGTGCACACCAGGTAGCCTGGGGCCTGTGAACATTCCCTCTTTCAGGAGACACGTATGGCTACACACATGCCCGGCCTCGATTTCCAGCTCGGTGAAGACATCGACGCCCTGCGCGACGCAGTGCGCACGTTTGCCCAGGCCGAGATCGCACCCCGCGCGGCCGAACTCGACCGCAGCGACCAGTTCCCTATGGACTTATGGCAAAAGATGGGCACCCTGGGGGTATTGGGCATTACCGTGGGCGAGGCGTATGGCGGTGCGGGCATGGGCTACCTGGCGCACATGATTGCGATGGAAGAAATCAGCCGCGCATCGGCCTCGGTAGGCCTGAGTTATGGGGCCCACAGCAACCTGTGTGTGAACCAGATAAAACGCAATGGTACCGAGGCCCAGCGCCAGAAGTACCTACCCAAATTGATCTCCGGCGAACATGTCGGGGCGCTGGCGATGAGCGAATCGGGCTCTGGCAGCGACGTGATCTCTATGAAACTCAAGGCCGAATGGAAAGAACCGAGTGCCTCGGGTGGCGGCTACTACCTGCTCAACGGCAGCAAATTCTGGATCACCAACGGCCCCGACGCCGACACGCTGGTGGTGTATGCCAAGACCGAACCCGATCTCGGTGCGCGCGGAGTCAGCGCCTTCCTGATCGAAAAAGGCATGCCGGGCTTCTCGATCGCTCAAAAGCTCGACAAGCTGGGCATGCGCGGCAGCCACAC
>JANOCN010000286.1:0-1522 GCA_031412185.1 Betaproteobacteria bacterium
GGCGGATAAGCCGCCTTGCGGGCGAGCGCCAGCAGCCGTGCGGTGTCTGGATCCAGCGCAGGCACGCGAGGGTCCATCGGTGGCGAATTGGGATGTGTCACTTGCCGCTCCAGCGCGGTGCGCGCTTTTCGCTGAAAGCCAGCGCACCTTCGCGTGCATCGCTGGAGGCGATGATCTGCTCCAGCAGTTCGCGTTGGCGTGGCCACACATCTCCAGTCGCCCAGCTGGGGGCTTCGGTCATGACCCGCTTGGTCATCTGCACCGCCATCGGTCCATTGGCCGCTATGGTGCGCGCCAGTGCAAGAGCACCGTCCAGTGCGCCACCGGGCTCGGTCAGCCGGTTGACCAGGCCCCATTGGCGCGCTTCCTTGGCTGGCATCAAGTCGCCGGTCAGCGCGTACTCGAGGGCGATCTGGCGCGGAATACGCTGCGGCAGCCGGATCAGGCCGCCGGAGCCCGCGATCAGGCCGCGTTTGACCTCAGGAATGCCGAACTGCGCATTGTCGGCAGCGACAAGCAGATCGCAGGCCAGCGCAATCTCGCATCCTCCCGCCAGTGCATAGCCTTCGACGGCCGCAATCAGAGGCTTGCGTGGTGGGGTTTCGCAGATGCCAGCCAGTCCGCGACCTTCCAGCTCCACGCGTTCGCCGCGCAGAAATGCCTTGAGATCCATACCAGAACAAAAGTGGCCACCGGCACCGGTGAGGATGCCAATGGTCAACGCAGGGTCGGCATCGAGTTCGTCCATGGCCCGCGCGATGGCTTCGGAAGCGGCGCGGTTGATGGCGTTGCGCATGGCAGGCCGATTGATGGTGACGACCAGCACCGCGCCTTCGCGGTGCACGACCACTTCCGGTTGCGGGTTGTGTTCCATGGCGCTGGGCATCATTCGGTCCTCAGGCTGGCGCGCAAGCCCATCCGGTCGCGGATCACCCGGCCTGCCACCACTTGCCCACCCTGCACGCGTACGATGCCATTGCAATGCAGTACCATTGGCCCGGGGTGCGCGGCAATGCCAGGCAGGCCACCCAGATAGCGCCCGGTCTGGCGCACATGGAACGCGACCTCGGGGCCGGATGAGAATATTTCGCTGATCTCGCTGGATTCAACCTGGAACGCCAGCGCAACACCGGTGATATGTTCGTCGTCGCACCGAACCCCTGTGGCCGCAGATGGCCACGAGCCTGTCAGCCAGCGGCGCACCACCGCTTCGGCATCGCCGTCCGGCGGCAATACCGGCGTGTCCCAGGGCGCGGGTGCCGGCGCTTCCACCACGTCGGCCACACCCGACTTGAGTTGCCGCTGGCGTGTCATGTAGTCCTCTTGCGCGACGCAGCCGGACAGCTGTTGCCCGTTGCTGCGGTAGATCGCCACACCCGACCAGCAAGCTATGCGGATTCCCTCCGCGCTGCGCGCTTCGGGGCTATTCGCCTTCGCAACGGCCGGGCGGCTCACGCGCCCGCCGCTGCCAACCGAGGCACCATGCTGCGTGAACAGCACCGCGACGCGGTTGTCGCCGGCC
>JANOCN010000287.1:0-1564 GCA_031412185.1 Betaproteobacteria bacterium
GGCGAGGCAGATCGATACCATGCGTGACGAATACGACTTCAGCAAGGCCAAGCGTGGAGCGGTGATCCCGTCCCCCGGCAAGACCCGCATCACCATGATGCTCGATGATGATGTCATCGAACACTTTCGGGCGCAGGCAGAAGCAGAGGGTGTTGGATACCAGACCTTGATCAATGCGCTTCTGCGCAAGACGGTTACGAGTCCCAAAAGGTCCAAGTCCGGTCAGAAGCCACTGACTGTGGCCACCCTTCGAAAAGTTCTGCGCGAAGAACTCCACACGTCGTGAGCAGGATGCCCACCAAACCCCCAGCGGGCCGCGCCGCAAGTCGGCCTGCCGGGCGGGGTGGTCAGCGGCTCGGGACTCCGTTCCATTGCGTCCGTCGGACATGCCGCAACTGATCTTCAAGCGCCTGCTGGACCTGGCCGGGGTGTTGCTCGGCGTGTCGGTGCTGGTGTTCCTGATGATCCGGCTGATACCGGGCGACGCGGCGCAGGTGATGCTGGGGGCCAGTGGCGACGCCAGTGAGGCGCAGGTGCAGCAACTGCGCGAGAAGCTGGGTCTCAACGACGCTTTGCCGGTGCAATACGGGCGCTGGATAGCGGCCATGGCGCAGGGGGACTTCGGCGTCAGTATCTGGACCGGCAAACCAGTGATTGAGGACATCGGCCAGCGTATTGGCGTGACGGCCGAATTGACCGCCTTGTCGCTGTTATTGGCCGTGGTGCTTTCTGTTCCGGCCGGCGCATTGATGGCTTATTTTCGCGGCAGCAAATCTGACGTGGTGATGCGGGTCGTCACCATCACCGGCGTGACCATGCCCGGATTCTGGCTCGGTGCGCTGCTGATTTTTGCCTGGGCGGTCTGGTTTCCCAGCTGGCAGACGCTGGGGTCCATCCCGCCATTTTCTGACGATCCGTGGGCGCATATGCAGCGCATCTTCCTGCCCACCCTTACCTGCGCCTTGCCGGTGGTTGCTTCTCTGGCGCGCATCATGCGCTCGGCCATGATCGATGCCCTGGGGCAGGACTACATCCGTACCGCACGCGCCAAGGGACTGGGTGAATGGACGGTCACCTTCAAACACGCCTTGCGCAACTCGCTGATTCCGTTCGTTACCGCGCTGGGCATCATGGCCGGCTACCTGTTTAGCGGCGCTATTGTGGTGGAGCAGGTTTTTGCAATTCCAGGGCTCGGGCGTCTCATGCTGGGGGCTATTGCGGACCGCAACTACCCGCTGATTCAGGCCTCGATTCTGGTGGTTACCTGTGGCTTCGTTCTTATCAACGCCGTGATCGACCTGCTTTACCGCGTGATCGACAAACGTGCGGGCGCGCCCACATGACCGCTGCTGCCGCTGGTTTTGCCAGAACCTTTGGGCGCAACCCGGTGCTGGCGCTGGCTGCACTGTTGGTGCTGTTGCAGCTACTCTTGTCAGTATTTGCCGGGTTCATCGCGCCGTATGACCCAGTGGAGCAGGAGGTGGAAGCCCGCATGGCCGCGCCCAGTGCGCAGTACTGGCTGGGCACCGACAAATTCGGCCGTGAAGTGTTGTCGCGCATCATC
>JANOCN010000288.1:0-1834 GCA_031412185.1 Betaproteobacteria bacterium
GGGGCCGATCCGGGTCGGCGATCAAGGGCTGGGAGTCCACGCCAACTGCAGGTGCTAGCCCGGCTCCGCCTGCCTGCCACTGAAATCGCGGGCGAACTGGTGCGCTACACGACCGCTACGTGAGCCGCGCTCCAGCGCCCAAACCAGCGCATGCGGACGGGCCGCGTCGATATCGCCCTGGCTGACGCCAAACCAGGACAACCACTGCGCAACGATACTAAGATATTCGTCCTGGGTGAATGGGTAAAAACTCACCCATAAACCAAAACGCTCGGACAGCGAAATCTTCTCCTCGATCACCTCACCGGGATGCACCTCACCATCGTCGGTGTGGGTGTAGGTGAGGTTCTCATTCATGTACTCCGGCAAGAGGTGCCTGCGGTTACTGGTGGCATACACCAGCACGTTGGGGGTAGTTTCGGCGACGGAACCATCCAGAATGGACTTGAGTGCCTTGTATCCTGGCTCACCCTCTTCGAAGCTCAGGTCATCACAAAACACGATGAATTTTTCGGGGCGTTCGCAGACGACATCGACGATGTCGGGCAAGTCCACCAGGTCGGCTTTGTCGACCTCGATCAAGCGCAGGCCCTGGGGCGCGTATTCCTGCAGGCAGGCCTTGATCAGGGAAGACTTGCCGGTGCCCCGCGCCCCGGTCAGCAACACGTTATTGGCCCCTTTGCCCTCGACGAATTGCAGCGTATTGCGCTGGATTTTTTCCTTCTGCGGTTCAATTTCTTTCAGGTCTGCCAGGCGCACCACGCCGATGTGGCGCACTGGCTCCAGCGTGCCGTGACCGGAACTGCGTTTGCGGTAGCGGTAAGCAATGGCTGCAGACCAGTCCGGCACCGACAGGGCCTGCGGCAGGATCGATTCGATGCGGCCGAGCAGGCGTTCAGCCTGCAGCAGCAGATTTTCAAATTTTTCGTTCATGCCTTGCGACTGAAATTGCGGCGCAGGTGGTGGTTCAAGAGCGGTAGTCGGCGTTGATGGTCACATAGTCGTGGCTGAGATCGCAGGTCCACACGGTATCGCTGGCCGCACCACGGCCCAGGTCGACCCGCACCGTTATCTCGCTTTGTTTCATCACGCGTTGCCCGTCCTGCTCCAGATAGGCCGGATTGCGGCCGCCATGCGTCACCACATGCACGTCATCGAGAAAAAGCTCGATGCGCGCCTGATCCAGATCCTCGATACCGGCGTAACCCACAGCGGCAAGAATACGGCCCAGGTTGGGGTCACTGGCGAAGAAGGCTGTTTTCACGAGAGGCGAATGGGCGATTGCATAGGCTGCCAGGCGGCACTCAGCTTCGCTTCGTCCGCCCTGCACCGTGACGGTAATGAACTTGGTGGCACCTTCGCCGTCTCGCACAATGGCCTGCGCCAGATTCCTCGCGACCCCCAGCAGCACGGCCTTCAACGCCTTGCCGTCTGCACTGTCCAGCGAGTCAATCGTGGGGTGATTTGCAGTGTTGGTGGCAATCACCACCAGGCAGTCATTCGTGGAGGTGTCGCCGTCCACCGTGATGCGATTGAAGGACGCCTCGGCAAGGTCGGTGGTCAGCTGCTGCAGCACCGCCTGGCCCACGCAGGCATCGGTGGCTATAAAACCCAACATGGTCGCCATGTTGGGCCGGATCATGCCCGCCCCTTTGCTGATGCCGGTGACGGTGACGGTGGCACCGCCCACGGTAGCCTGGGCACTGAATGCCTTGGGCACGGTGTCCGTGGTCATGATCGCTTGCGCAGCGCGCAACCCATGACCGGCCTGCGCATCGGCGACTGCGCGGTCAAGCCCCGTCACAATCCGCTCAACCGGCAGCGGCTCCATGAT
>JANOCN010000289.1:0-7179 GCA_031412185.1 Betaproteobacteria bacterium
GCGGCAGCCGTGCCCTTGAAATCGAAACGCGTGCCGATCTCCTTGATGGTGTTGTCCACCGCGTTCTTGACTTCTACAAGATTCGCCTCGCAAACCGTATCAAAAGAAGGCATATCGTTGTCCGTAAATTCGGTCGCCGCACACCGGCCGATGCGACAATCCTGCCATGTTAGTCGAGAAAAACGTCCCGCTCCAGCCTTACAACACTTTTCATATTGTGGCCAAGGCGTTTTCGCTGGTGCGACTGACCAGCGCTGCTGACGTCCTGCAGGTAGTGGCCGATCCGGATCTGTCGTCGCAGCCGAAATTCATTCTCGGCGGAGGCAGCAATATCGTGCTGACGGGTGACGTCAGGCCGTTGGTGCTGAAGGTGGAGGTGATGGGCAAACGCCTGGTTCATGAGACCGCCAGGGGTTATGTGGTTGAGGCGGGCGCGGGTGAGTCCTGGCATGACCTGGTTACCTGGACTCTGCAGCAGGGTTACCCCGGGCTGGAGAATCTGGCCATGATTCCCGGCACGGTGGGTGCGTCCCCGGTGCAGAACATAGGTGCTTATGGCCTGGAGCTGCAAGACCGATTTGACTCGCTGGACGCCGTGGACCTGACGACCGGGCAGATCATCACGATGGATGCGGCCCAATGCGGTTTCGGCTACCGCGACTCGGTGTTCAAACATGCGTCGGCCGGGCCCGGAGGAGGCGCTCTGACCATTGGCTCTGTCCCCGTGGCGGGTGTTGGCGTAAAAGACCGCCTGTTGATTACCCATGTGCGGCTGTTTCTGCCCAAGCCCTGGAAGCCGGTGCTGGGTTATGCCGATCTGGACAAGAAAATGCTGGAGCACGCGGTGCGCGAGCCCACTGCGATTCAGATATTTGACTGGGTGTGTGCGGTACGGCGCGCCAAGCTGCCCGACCCGGCGCAGCTAGGCAACGCCGGCAGTTTCTTCAAGAACCCCACCGTAACGCCCGAACAGTGCGCCGATATCATTCAGCGCGAGCCAAAAATCGTGCACTACCCACTGGCTGACGGTGCCGTCAAGCTGGCAGCTGGCTGGTTGATTGATGCTTGCGGCTGGAAAGGCAAGGGGGTCGGGAACGCCGGGGTGTACGAGCGCCAGGCGCTGGTGCTGGTCAACCGGGGGCAAGCTACCGGAGGCGAAGTGATGACACTGGCCAAAGCCATCCAGACCAGCGTCTATGAGCGTTTCGGGATCATGCTGGAACCTGAGCCTGTGGTCGTCTAGAAACGCGGTAAGTCCTATTTTTCGTCGTGCCCCAGGCTGGGAATGGCGCTACCGGCACCGACCGACAACAAGCCGGTTTTGACGTAGATTGACAGCTTCTCGCGGGTGTCTACTATGTCCAGGTTACGCATGGTTAGCTGACCGATACGGTCCTGCGGCGAGAAGCTGGACTCGCCTTTCTCCATGGTCAGCCGTTCGGGTTTGTAGGTCAGATTGGGCGACTCGGTGTTGAGAATCGAATAATCGTTGCCCCGGCGCAGCTCCAGCGTTACTTCACCCGTCACGGCACGCGCGACCCAGCGCTGGGCGGTCTCGCGCAGCATGATTGCTTGCGGGTCAAACCAGCGGCCCTGGTACAGCAGGCGGCCTAGTTTGCGCCCGTGGTCGCGGTATTGCTCTATCGTGTCTTCGTTGTGGATACCGGTCACCAGACGTTCGTATGCAACAAACAGCAGCGCCAGGCCGGGGGCCTCGTAAATGCCACGGCTCTTGGCTTCGATAATGCGGTTTTCGATCTGGTCGCTCATGCCCAGGCCGTGCCGGCCACCGATGCGGTTGGCCTCCAGAATCAGCTCAACCGCAGTGCCGAAACGCATGCCGTTGAGCGCCACCGGTTGGCCCTCTTCGAAACGCACCGTCACCTCTTCACGTCTGACCTCGACGTCGTCACGCCAGAAAGCAACACCCATGATGGGCTGCACGATTTTCATCCCGCTGCTTAGCTGTTCCAGGTCTTTGGCCTCGTGGGTCGCACCGAGCATGTTGGAGTCGGTGGAGTAGGCTTTTTCTGCCGACATCTTGTAGCCAAATCCAGCCTGGGTCATAAACGCCGACATCTCGGCGCGCCCACCCAGCTCGTCGATAAAAAGCTGGTCCAGCCAGGGCTTGTAAATCTTGAGGTTGGGGTTGGTGAGCAGCCCGTAGCGGTAGAAACGCTCGATGTCGTTGCCCTTAAAAGTGCTGCCATCGCCCCAGATATTGACGTCATCGTCTTTCATGGCCGCCACCAGCATGGTGCCGGTCACCGCGCGGCCCAGAGGCGTGGTGTTGAAGTAGGTGACACCGCCGGTGGAAATGTGGAATGCACCGCTCTGCAGCGCTGCAATACCTTCGGTGGCAAGCTGGATGCGGCAGTCGATCAAACGCGCAGCTTCGGCCCCATATTGCATTGCCTTGCGGGGAATCTCATCGTAGTCGGGCTCATCCGGCTGACCCAGGTTGGCGGTGTACGCGTAGGGAATAGCGCCCTTGTTGCGCATCCAGTGCAGGGCCGCGCTGGTGTCCAGGCCGCCCGAAAACGCGATGCCGACTTTTTGGCCGACGGGAAGGTGTTGAAGTATGGTGGCCATGTAGGTGCCTGTGTCAGGCGCTGTGTTGTTCCGGGGGAGCGGCAATTTTAGGGGCGGGTTTGGTCTGCCAGCGCAAGGCCAAGCAGACTACTTTTTTGCCCGGGCCATCACCATAGTCGACCAGATGTCTGGTTTGAACCCGACCGTCAGATTATCCGCAGACGCAGAACCCCATTCGACCACCGGTCGTTTGATCACACCGGGGTTGGCCAACATCACCGCACGGGCACTGGGCGCGGCCACCACCGAGGCCTGGGTCGCCGCGTCAAGTTTGCGCCAGGTGGTTCCCTGGCGGTTGATCAAGGTCTCCCACGGTACGGCTTGCAACCACTGCTCGAGCTGGGCGGCTGGGACGCCTTGCACCTTGAAGTCGTGAAAAGCGTATTCGCATCCCTGGTCGGTCAACCATTGGCGGGCCTTTTTGACCGTGTCGCAGTTACGGATGCCGTACAAAATAATTGGGTGTGTATACATGGGGTAACCTACGCTACTCGCGCTGCAGTGCGGACTTGCTTGGGGCGGCCAGCGCTGCGGCCATGCCCGCCATCATGCCGCAATTGCCCTGGGCGACAATGTGCCCCAGTATGGAAACCCTCAACGACTGGCTGGCCTACTGCGAACGCCTGCACCCCAAAAACATCGACATGGGGCTGGAGCGCGTGCGTGTCGTTGCGCAGCGTATGGCGGTTCGTTTTGAATGCCCGGTCATTACTGTGGCAGGCACCAACGGCAAAGGTTCGACCTGCGCCATGCTGGATGCCATTCTGAGCCAGGCGGGGTACCGCACCGGGGTGTACACCTCGCCGCATCTGGTGCATTTTGAGGAGCGCCTGCGCCTGGGGGAGCAGATGGTGGAGGCGGATGTGCTGGTGGCTGCTTTCGAGCGGGTAGAGACGGCCCGTTGCCAGGCGCAACCGGCCGTATCGCTCACCTACTTTGAGTTTTCGACGCTTGCCATACTCGACGTGATGGCGCGCGCTTCGCTGGACGTGGCGATTCTCGAAGTTGGCCTGGGTGGGCGGCTGGACGCGGTGAACATTGTCGATACCGATTGCGCAGTGATTACCAGCATTGACCTGGACCACATGGAGTTCCTGGGCAACGACCGCGAGACCATCGGGTTCGAGAAGGCCGGCATCATGCGCTCGGGGCGGCCGGTGGTGGTCAGCGACCCGATGGCACCCAAAAGTGTGCTTGATCATGCACTAGAGATAGGTGCCGACCTGTGGCGTTTTGGCGTCGATTTCAATTTCTCGGGCGACAAACAGCAGTGGGCCTGGGCCGGGCGTGACCGCCGATATGCCGGCCTGGCGTACCCAGCCTTGCGCGGAGCCAACCAGCTGGTTAATGCCAGTGGCGTACTGGCGGCGTTAACCGCACTGCGCGACCGTCTGCCGGTTACGGCGCAGGCGGTGCGCAACGGTCTGGCGATGGTCGAGCTGCCGGGGCGCTTTCAGATCATCCCTGGCCAGCCCGCACTGGTATTGGATGTTGCGCACAACCCGCATTCCGTGGCGGCGCTGGCAGCCAACCTGGACGCGATGGGGTTCTTTCCCACCACACACGCCGTGTTTGGTGCCATGGCCGACAAAGATCTACCATCCATGCTGCAGCGGATCAACCCGATCATTGACCGGTGGTACTTCACCGATTTGCCGACGGCGCGGGCCCAGAAAGCCGTGGTTCTTTGCGAGCAATGGCGCGATCTCAATACCCGCAAAGACGCGACGGCGCGGGTGTTTGCCGACCCGCTGCAGGCACTACAGGCAGCGGTCCTCGCCGCAGACCCGGCTGATAGAATCGTGGTCTTTGGATCGTTCTACACCGTGGGGGGCGTGCTGAAGGACGGCGTGCCGCGCCTGACTGCCAAACACATGAACTAGGTCTCCCTCCATGGCTTTATTCCAGTTCCGCAGGAGCCGCGACGAGCAGGCCGCCAAGCTCGGTGCCGTGCCAACCGTGGAGGCCATTCGCCGACGCGCGATGCACCGCCTGATTGGTGCTGCCGTGCTGGTACTGGCTGGTGTCATCGGTTTCCCGTTGGTGTTTGACAACCAGCCGCGACCAATCCCGGTAGACCTGCCGATAGAGATCGCCGACAAAAGCAAGGTCAAGCCACTGGTGCCCCCGCCAGTGCTTGCACCCGCAGTAGCTGCAGGCCCCATTGCGTCGGCCCCGGCGGCTGGGCCAGCTACGGCGACTGCCTCAGCCAATGTTGCTGCGTTAACTCTGCCGCCGATCCCTGCCATTGTGCCGGCCAAGCCGCCTGCCGCTGCGGTATCCAGATCTTCTGGCAGCGTCACCGAGCCCCCGGCTTCCAAAACTGCTGACGCTACCAAGGCGCAGGCGCTGCTCGAAGGCAAGGCGGCAGCCGACAATACGCAGCCTGCAGAAGGCCGCTTTGTCGTGCAGGTGGGTGCGTTCGCAGAACCGGACAAAGTGCGTGAGGTGCGCCAGAAAGTCGAGAAAAGCGGATTGAAAACCTACACGCAGGTGGTGGACACCAAGGACGGCGGGCGTACGCGGGTGCGGATCGGGCCTTTTGCAGACCGCGAGCAGGCGCAGAAGGTCGCCGAGAAGATTCGCAAACTGGATCTTTCTCCCGTGATCCTGGCGTTGTAGTCACACGTCTGCCATGGTTGGGCTGGATTGGGGTTTCCTGGGGGTCTTACTGCTTTCGATGCTGGTGGGCGCCTGGCGTGGGCTGGTCTATGAGGTGTTGTCGCTTTTCAACTGGGCTGCGGCATTTGTGGCAGCTCGGTGGTTTGCACCATCAGTTGCCGTGCGCTTGCCCTTTGAAGGCACCAGCGAGGCGGTCCGGTATGGTGCAGCGTTTGTGCTGGTGTTCGTAGTCGTCGTGTTTGTTGGGTCGGTGTTGATCTGGCTGGTGAGCAAACTGTTTCAGGCGGCCGGCCTGCGGCCAGCCGACCGGGCGCTCGGCGCAGTATTTGGCTTGATGCGCGGCGCAGTGGTATTGATGGCGCTGGCGGTGCTGGTCGCCATGACACCACTGAAGACCGAGGCGTGGTGGACACAGTCCACAGCGGCCGGGTGGGCGACAGCGCTTGTGAAGGGGCTGAAGCCGGTATTGCCGCCAGAGTTTGGCCGATTTTTGCCCTGAGCGGGCGGAGCGAAGAGCAGCGCATAACGCGCTGTGCTTGTGCTTCAACGGGATGGAATTATGTGTGGAATTGTTGGTGTTGTAAGTAACGCGCCGGTCAACCAGCTGATCTATGACGCGCTGCTGTTGTTGCAGCACCGCGGGCAGGACGCGGCGGGCATCGTCACGCAGCAGGAGCGCAAGTTTTTCATGCACAAGGCCAAAGGCCTGGTGCGTGATGTCTTTCGCACCCGCAACATGCGTGCCCTCCCGGGCAATTGCGGCCTCGGGCAGGTGCGGTACCCGACGGCAGGCAATGCCTACAGCGAAGAAGAGGCCCAGCCGTTTTATGTCAACGCACCGTTCGGTATTGTGCTGGTCCACAACGGAAACCTGACCAACGCACATACATTGAAGGCAGAGTTGTTCAGTGCCGACCACCGCCACATCAATACCGAGAGCGACTCCGAGGTTTTGCTCAATGTGCTGGCGCACGAGATCGAAAAAACCACACGCGGCCTGCCGCTTCAACCCGATGACGTGTTTGCCGCCGTACGCAACGTGCACCGTCGCGTGCGTGGTTCGTATTCTGTCATCGCGTTGATCGCGGGCCATGGCGTGCTGGCGTTTCGCGACCCGTATGGCATCCGGCCCCTGTGCCTGGGGCGTGGGCCGGGAACGGCCGTCGTGGCCAGCGAGTCGGTGGCACTGGAGGGCACCTCGCACCAGTTTGTGCGCAACATCGACCCCGGCGAGGCGGTATTCATTGATCTGCAGGGCACCATCCACAGCCAGCAGTGCGCCGACCAGACCCGGTCGATGCCGTGTATTTTCGAGTTTGTCTACCTGGCTCGGCCGGACTCGGTGATGGACGGCATATCGGTCTACCAGGCGCGCCTGAACCTCGGCGAGACGCTGGCGCGGCGGGTGGTGTCCACCGTGCCGCCGAACGAGATCGACGTGGTGATCCCGATCCCCGAATCGAGCCGCCCGAGCGCGGCGCAGCTGGCCCAACTGCTGGGGTTGCCGTACCGCGAAGGTTTTGTGAAGAACCGCTATGTGGGCCGTACTTTCATCATGCCCGGGCAGGCGGTGCGCAAGAAGTCGGTGCGGCAAAAACTCAACGTGATCGCCAGCGAATTCAAGGGGCGCAACGTGTTGCTGGTGGACGACTCCATCGTGCGTGGCACCACCAGCCGCGAAATTGTGCAGATGGCACGTGACGCAGGTGCCCGCAAGGTGTACCTGGCCAGCGCCGCACCGCCAGTGCGTTACCCCAATGTGTACGGCATCGATATGCCTACGAGCGATGAGTTGGTAGCGCATGGGCGGTCCGTTGCCGAGATCCAGAAGATCATTGGTTGCGATGCCCTGATCTACCAGGAGGTCGATGGCATGAAAAAGGCTATCGGTTGCCTCAACCCCCGACTCGACGGCTTCGACGCCTCCTGCTTCGACGGCGTCTACGTCACCGGCGACATCAACGC
>JANOCN010000290.1:0-2205 GCA_031412185.1 Betaproteobacteria bacterium
CCTGGAGCGCAGCATGTTGCGGCTGGAGCGTGTCAACCTCGAAATACTTTCCATGCTGCAGAAGCTGGTTTCGTCGGTCAGGCGCTAACCGATGGCACCCACCCAGCTCACCAATGCCTTGACGATCGATGTCGAAGACTACTTTCAGGTCTCGGCATTTGCACCGCACATTGCCCGCTCCAGCTGGGACAGCCGGGAATGCCGCGTCGAGCGCAATGTCGGGCGCATCCTCGAAATGCTTGCCGTGCGGCAAACCAAGGCGACATTCTTCACGCTCGGGTGGGTCGCCGAGCGGTATCCGCAACTGGTTCGGCGCATCGTTGATGAGGGGCACGAACTGGCGAGCCACGGCTATGGGCATGAGCGCGCCAGCGACCTCACCGAAGCCGCGTTCTTTGAAGATATCTACCGCGCGAAGTCCTTGCTGGAAGACATAGGAGGTGTCGCGATCAAGGGTTACCGCGCCCCCAGTTTCTCCATCGGCGAAGGCAACCTGTGGGCCTTTGACAGCCTGCTGCGCGCGGGTTACCAGTACAGCTCGAGCATTTACCCGATCCGCCATGACCACTATGGCATGCCCGATTCGCCACGCCATGCCTATGCGGTGCGGCCCGGGCTGCTGGAGGTTCCGATCTCCACCTTGCGCCTGTTCAACCGCAACTTCCCGTCCAGCGGTGGCGGGTACTTCAGGCTGCTGCCATACCAGCTCTCGCGCTGGATGCTGCGCCGCATCAATGCGGGCGAGCGCCAGTCCGGAATTTTCTATTTTCACCCGTGGGAAATCGACACTGACCAACCGCGTATTGCTGGAATTGGCAGCAAGACCCGTTTCCGTCACTACGTCAACATCAGCCGGATGGAAGCGCGCCTGAACCAGCTGTTGCGCGACTTCAGCTGGGGCCGCATGGACCGCATCTTCCTCGACCAGGCGCAGCAGCAGATGCCGGGTGCGGTGGCCCTGGCTTGAGCGTGCTGACCGTCAAGCGCCTGTCGCCGCAGGACACCGCATGCGCTAGTCTGTGGGACGCGTTCGTGATGGATTGCCCGCAGGCGAGTTTCTTTCACCGCGCGGGCTGGCAGCGGGTGATCGGCGATGTATTTCGTCACGACACCTATTTCCTGTACGCCGAGGCAGACGGTCAGGTACAAGGTGTATTGCCGCTGGCCCATGTGCACAGCCTGCTGTTTGGCAATTCGCTGGTCGGGTTACCGTTTGCGGTGTACGGCGGGGTTGCGGCGGCTACCCCGCAAGCGGCAGACGCGCTGGAGGCAGAGGCCCAGGCGATTGCGCAGCGCCTCGGGGTGGCGCACCTCGAATTGCGCAACGTCAGCCAGCGGCATGCCGACTGGCCGGCGCAGGATCTGTACGTGACCTTCCGCAAGCAGATACTGCCCGACGCAGAAGCCAACATGCTGGCGATTCCGCGCAAGCAGCGCGCCATGGTCCGCAAAGGCATCAAGAATGGACTGGTGAGTGAGGTCGGGCGCGACGTGGACCGGTTTTTCGGCCTGTATGCCGACAACGTGCACCGGCACGGCACTCCCGCCATGCCCAAGCGTTACTTCCAGGCCTTGCTGGCTGAGTTCGGCGCCGATTGCGAGGTATTGACAGTTACCGGCCCTGACGGGCGCCTGCTCAGCAGCGTACTCAGTTTTTACTTCCGCGACGAAGTGCTTCCGTATTACGCCGGTGACGACGAATCCGCGCGCGACCTGGCTGCGAATGACTTCAAATATTGGGAGTTGTTGCGCCGCTCCTGTGCCCGCGGGCTCAAAGTATTCGACTATGGGCGCAGCAAGCAGGGTACTGGTTCGTTTGCTTTCAAGAAGAATTGGGGGTTTGTGCCTACGCCCTTGCGCTACGAATATTGCCTGTACAAACGCGATGCGGTTCCACAGAACAACCCTTCCAATGCCAAATACAAGCTGCTGATCGCGGCCTGGCGCCGTATGCCGATTGGCTTGGCCAACTGGCTTGGCCCGTTCATTGTGCGCAGCCTCGGTTGACTGTTTTGGCAAACCTGCTGTACCTGGTGCACCGCCTGCCGTATCCGCCCAACAAGGGCGACAAGGTGCGCTCGTACCATCTGCTCAAGCACCTGGCGCTGCGGCACCGGGTATTTCTGGGTACTTTTGTGGACGACCCGGACGATGAGGTACATGTCAGTACTGTGCGCTCGCTGTGTGCCGACCTGTTTGTGGCCC
>JANOCN010000291.1:0-3936 GCA_031412185.1 Betaproteobacteria bacterium
CCGACGGCTCGGTCAAGGGCGTCGCCACCGGCAACATGGGCGTCGGCAAGAATGGCCAGCCGGGTGAAAACTTCCAGATCGGCATGGAGCTGCACGGCAAATACACGGTGTTCGCTGAAGGTTCGCGCGGCCACCTGGGTCGGCAGCTGATTGAGAAATTCAAACTCGACGACGGCAAAGACCCGCAGACCTATGGCCTCGGCGTCTAGGAGTTGTGGGAGATCGACCCGAAACGCCACCAGCCGGGTTTTGTGCTGCACACCGCTGGCTGGCCGATGAACAACGATACCTACGGTGGTGCGTTTCTGTACCACCTGGACGACAACAAGATTGCACTGGGGTTCATCACCGGCCTGGACTACAGCAACCCGTATCTGAGCCCGTTCGAAGAGTTCCAGCGCTGGAAGACCCACCCGAATATCCGCTGGTACTTTGAAGGTGAAGACCAGGGGCTGAAACCCGCGAAGCGCCTGGCCTATGGTGCGCGCGCTATCACCGCAGGTGGCTTGATGTCGCTGCCCAAGACTGTATTCCCCGGCGGTACGCTGATCGGGTGCGAAGCCGGATACCTGAACGTGAGCCGCATCAAAGGCAGCCACGCGGCCATGAAAACCGGCATGTTGGCCGCAGAGGCAGCGTTCGAGGCAGTCACCAGCGGCCGCCAGCACGATGAGCTCAGCGCCTACCCGCAGGCGTTCGAGAAAAGCTGGCTCTACACCGAACTCAACAAGGCGCGCAACTTCAAGGCCTGGTTCAAGAAGGGCCTGACGGTTGCCACCTTGATGAATGGCGTTGAGCAGTTTGCACTCAAGGGCAACATCCCCTGGACGCTGCACCGTGACAAGCCAGACCATCTGTACCTCAAGCCGGCATCGGAGTGCCAGCCTATCGCCTATCCCAAACCCGATGGCAAACTCACGTTCGATCGGCTGTCCAGTGTGTTCATCAGCAATACCAACCACGAGGAACAGCAGCCGGCCCACCTCACGCTGAAAGACGCGGGTGTGCCGGTTGCTATCAACCTCGCCAGATTCGCCGGCCCGGAAGCGCGTTATTGCCCGGCCGGAGTCTATGAATACGTCAAGAACGAAGACAACACCGACCGCCTGCAGATAAACGCGCAAAACTGCGTGCACTGCAAAACCTGCGACATCAAGGACCCAACACAGAATATTGTGTGGGTGACGCCGGAAGGCGGCGGTGGGCCGAACTACGCAGGTATGTAGCCGCATGTTGCGTCGCCGCCTTTTAGCGCCGGTGCTTGCCGGGCCGTTGGCGCTGCTGGGAGGATGCGGCTGGTTGCAGGATGTCGCGCACGACGGTGCTGACGCACCTGTATCGGCACCGCTCGTGCGTCCGCTTCGTACCGCCTGGGTGCTGAGTTCGGGCGGGCCGCGCGGGTTTGCGCATGTGGGCGTCCTCAAGGCGCTCACCGAGCTTGGATACCGACCCGATCTGGTGGTTGGTGCGTCGATTGGCGCGCTGGTGGGTGGCCTCTACGCTGCCGGCCTGCCACCGCAAGAGCTGGAGAAGTTGGCACTGGAGTTCAACTTCATGGGGGTGGTACGGCCCAATCTCGTCGGCACAACCGGCGAGAAGATGAGCGGTGGCGGGATAGTTGGGCTGGTCAATGAGTTGGCCAACCAGCGCACCCTCGAACAGCTACCCACTGCCATGGCCGTGGTGGCCATGCAGCAGAAGACGCGTGAGGTGGTTGCCTTCACACGGGGCAACCTCGGCGTTGCCGTGCAAGCATCCTGCGCGATCGAGGGAACGCTGGCGCCGGTACAGATCCGCGGCCAGGCTTACGTAGACCCGGACCTGGGCACACCGATGCCGGTGCGGCTGGCGCTGGCACTGGGTGCGCAACGCGTGCTGGCCGTTGATGTGTCGGCCCACGAGGCCAAAGCTCCCACTGGCAGCGAGCGGTACCGTGCCGGCGATCTGCGCAAACGTGCACTGACCGAGCCCGAAGCCAAAGCGGCCACTTTCACCCTGCACCCGGAGTTCAGCTACTACGTGAATCTGAGCCAGGAGTTTAGGGAACGCGCCATACACGCCGGGTACACACAGACAATGGCGCGGGCAGCGCAGTTGAAAGCCGCGTTCCCGCCAGGCTGAACAAAGGTGTAAGAATCGGACTGTGCGTGCGACTTTGCATCCATGTAACGCGCGCTTGCGTACCCCATACAACAACAACAGGAAACGCCCTTGAGCTTGAAGAAAATGTCGGTGCTGGCGGTGCTGGTTATTGCAGCCATCGCGTTCCTGGCACTGGATCTGGGGCAGTACTTCAGCTTGGCCTACGTCAAACAAAGCCAGGCCCGCTTCAGCCAGCTCTACCAGGAGCAGCCAGTCACCGTGACACTGGCTTTTTTTGCGGTGTACGTGTTGATCACCGCCTTGTCGCTGCCCGGTGCCGCCATCATGACGCTCGCATCCGGGGCCAGTTTCGGCTTGCTCTGGGGCACGGTGGTGGTCTCGCTGGCATCCACGCTCGGTGCCACGTTGGCCATGCTGGCAGCGCGCACGGTGTTGCGCGAATCGATCGAGAAGCGCTTTGGAAAACGCTTGGCAGAGGTCAACAAGGGCATCGACAAGGAAGGTGCGTTCTACCTGTTTACCTTGCGCCTGATACCTGCCATTCCGTTTTTTGCGCTCAACCTGCTAATGGGCTTGACGCGCATCAAAACCTGGACCTTTTTCTGGGTCAGCCAACTCGGCATGCTGGCCGGCACCGTTGCCTACGTCTACGCTGGAACCGAACTCGCCAAGATCGATTCGCTGCGGTCTATTCTGTCGCCGCGCCTGATTGGCGCTTTTGTCTTGCTCGGGCTGTTCCCGCTGCTTGCAAAGCGGGCACTGGATGCGGTGCGCCGGCGCAAAGTCTACGCACGCTGGAAGTCTGTGCGCCCGAAGCGTTTTGACCGCAATCTGGTGGTCATCGGTGCCGGGTCCGGTGGGCTGGTCAGCGCGCTGATCGCGGCAGCCGTCAAGTCCAAGGTAACCCTGGTCGAGGCCCACAAAATGGGCGGTGACTGCCTGAATTTCGGCTGCGTACCGAGCAAGGCACTCATCAAAACGGCCAAGTTGCGCCATCAGATCCTTCATTCGGCGAAATACGGCCTGGCGACCTCCAGTACGAGCTTCAGTTTTCGCGAGGTCATGGCGCGTATCCATTCCATCATTGCCGAGATCGCGCCCCACGACAGCGTGGAGCGCTACACCGGCCTGGGTGTGGACGTGCTGATGGGCCACGCAAAAATCGTCAATCCGTGGACGGTGGAGGTCACGCTCAACGGTGGTGGTACACGGTCGCTCACCACCCGCAATATTGTGATTGCGGCCGGTGCGCGCCCATTTGTGCCGCCGCTGCCCGGCCTGGATACGGTGGGCTACGTGACCAGCGACACCTTATGGGACGAATTCGCCAAACTCGACCAGATGCCCCAGCGCATGGTGGTGTTGGGCGGTGGCCCGATTGGTTGTGAGCTGGCACAGGCGTTCGCACGGCTGGGCGCTGACGTAACCCAGGTAGAGATGGCACCGCGCATCATGATCCGCGAAGACGAGGAGGTATCCGAGCTGGCGCGCCAGTCCTTGCAGGCCGATGGCGTCCGGGTGCTGACCAGCCACAAAGCACTGCGCTGCGAGAAGTCGGGGGCCGCGAAGGCCATCATCGTGGAGCACCAGGGCCAGGAGCAGCGCATTGAATTCGACGCTTTGGTGTGTGCCGTGGGGCGCAGTGCCCGCCTCTCGGGCTACGGCCTCGAAGAGCTCGGCATACCAACCCACAAGACGGTGGACACCAACGAATACCTGCAGACCATCTACCCCAACATCTACGCTGCGGGTGACGTGGCCGGCCCCTACCAGTTCACCCACACCGCCGCGCACCAGGCGTGGTATGCCGCAGTCAATGCACTGTTTGGCGAC
>JANOCN010000292.1:0-3056 GCA_031412185.1 Betaproteobacteria bacterium
TTGCGTTGACTTGTCTTGATTTGCGTAAAGCACACGAATTGCTCAAGGCCAATACGGATCGCGCAGCGCGCGTTTGAGCACCTTGTCGTGCGTCGCGCGCGGAAACTCGCTACGAAACTCGACGGCGCTGACGCGCTGCCATTTTCCGAGTCGGCTGTTGCCCCACTCCATCAATTCGGTTTCGGACGTAGCCGCGCCCTCGCGCGGGATGACCAGCAACAACGGGGTCTCAACCCACCTCTCGTGCGGCACGCCAATTGCCGCAACCTCCACCACGTCCGGATGGCGCATAAAAACTTCCTCGATGTCCGCGGCGTACACGTTGATGCCACCGGACTTGATCATGTCTTTGATGCGGCCGGAGATGTACAGGTAACCGTCGGCGTCCACCTGTCCCAAATCGCCACTGCGCAAAAAAGTGCGCCCCGCTGCATCGCGCCACAGCATCTTCGACGTGAGATCTGATCTTCGGTAGTACCCCTTCATAAGCGCCGGCCCGTAACCCGTGATGTCTCCCACTTCTCCGGCAGGCAAGACCTTGCCATCGTCGTCCAGGATCACGATTTCGCCACCAAACATCGGCAACCCCACGGTCCGCTCTTTGCCGGGCAGCGCCTTGTCTTCGGGCGAAGCCAGTGTGATGAATCCTTCGGTGATGCCGTAACACTCGAACAGGCGTGCCGCTGGCAGCAGCGCCTGCAAGCCCTGCACCGTCTTGCTGGCGATCGCCTGGCCGCCGCTGAGCAGTACCCGCATCGAACCAAGCTGGTAGTGCTGGCCAGCCTCAGACTCCAGCAGCACGATGTACTGGGTCGGCACCATGAATACATGGGTGCACTTTTCGCGCTCGACCGTCGCAAAAAAACTCTCGGCGCTGAACCTGGTCATCAATACGGTCGTTCCACCCCAATACACGGCCGGCAGCATGGTGATCCAGGTACCGTTGGTGTACAGCGGCGTAGTACAGACGGTGGTAGACCAGCGGCTCATCTCCAGGCCTGGTCCAAAACCTACGGAGTAAATATGCCGCGCAAAGTGGCTGTGCTCTATGCCTTTGGGAACTCCGGTCGAGCCCGAGCTGTAAATTATGTTCATCGAGTCCGAGTGCTTCAGCCGCACCTGCACCTCGTGCGGTGCGCCCGCATCTATCAGTTGGTCTGCCGAAGCCCAGCCTGGTTGCGCAGCGCCGGTCAGGTAGTACCCGTTCGGCTCCAGCTTGGCGAGCACTGCGCGTACTGCATCCACGTCCGCAAACGTGGACGGGTCGGCAAACAGCAGACGCGCATCACAGTCGTTGACGGTCAGGCCGAGCGCATCACCCGCCATCATCACATTCAGCGGCACCACCACGCCACCCGCCTTGATGACGCCCCACAACAATTCGAACATCACCACACTGCTGTTCATCACCAGGCACACCTTGTCGCCGCGCGCCAGTCCACGCGCCAACAGCGCATTCGCCACCTGGTTGGTACGACGGTGAAAGTCAGACCAGCTCAGGCGCTGGTCACCACACACCACGGCCGGCTTGGAACCAAAAAGTCCGGCGTTGATGCGGATCAAGTCGGTGAACAGAAGCTCGGGTTGATCGAGCAGCGCAGAGCTCGCATTGCCGGACATGGAAGGTCCCCTTTGTGTAGTGGCTGGTGCGGGCACAACCCGGGTGTCACCGTCTGGCGGGCTGGCCCTGCCCGAGATAGTGCGCAACGATGGCGGGGTCTGCGGCCAACACATCGCTTGCCCCCTCGTGCACCACGCGGCCCCGTTCGATGACGTAGGCACGATCGGTCGACAGCAAGGCCTGGCGCGCGTTCTGCTCCACCAGCAAAATCGTCAAGCCACCCGCGTTGAGTGCGCGCAGTGCTTCGAAAACCTGGATCACCACCACCGGCGCAAGGCCCAGGCTGGGTTCGTCCAGCAGCAGCAGGCGCGGCCCGCCACGCAGTGCGCGGCCAATCGCCAGCATCTGCTGCTCGCCACCACTGAGCGACCCGGCGCGCTGCTCGCGGCGCTGGGCAAGGATGGGGAAAAGCTGCTCAACACGCTCCAGCGAGTAGGTCGAGCTGCGTCCCGACAAGGCGGTCTCGCCCAGTTCAAGGTTCTCGCGCACCGTGAGATTGGGAAGAATCTGCCGCCCTTCGGGGACCTGCAACAGACCTTTGCGGGAAATATTCCAGGGGGCTGTACCCGACAGTTCCTCGCCCTGGAAGGTGATGGATCCGCCGGTGGGGCGCACCACACCACTCAAGGAATTGAGCAGGGTCGATTTACCGGCCCCGTTGGGACCGATCAGCGCGACGAACTCACCTTCGTGCACCAACAGAGAAACCCCACGCAACGCCTTGATGCCGCTGTAGCTGGCCGTCAGACCGCTGACCGTCAGCATGGTTTTGGTCTTGGGCATCGCGATCGCGTCCATACCGGTCCTCATGCGCCCAGGTAGGCTGAAACAACCGCCGGGTCGCTGAGTACCTGTGCCGGCGTGCCGGACGCGATCATCTTTCCGCTGTCCAGCACGTAAATGCTGTCGCACAGGCCAGTGACAAACCGCACGTTGTGCTCGATTAACAGAACCGCCATACCCCCACGCGCCAAAGCTGAAAAAATTTCGCCGAGTTGCCCGGCCTCCACGTCGTTCATTCCTGCCACCGGTTCATCCAGCAACAACAACGCCGGATCGGACGCCAGCGCACGCATGATCTCGACCCGGCGCTGGTGTCCGTAGGCCAGGCCCCCGGCCTCGTGCCGCGCCAACTGCGCCATGCCAAAACGCTCCAGCAAGGCCATGGCGCGCGCGCGTACAGCCAAGGTTTCGCGGCGTGCCGATGGCAAGCCAAGCAGGCTGGCGGAGGTGCTGGTTTTTTCGCCCCGGTAAAACCCGATCATGACGTTGTCGACCACGCTGGCTTCCGCCAGCAGGCGGATATTCTGGAAGGTGCGCGTGACACCGGAGCGCGCCACCATGTGCGCGGGTGCTTCGGTGATGTCCATGGCACCGAAGCGGATTTTTCCGCTGGATACGGTCAGGATCCCGGTAATCAGGTTGATCAGCGTCG
>JANOCN010000293.1:0-2807 GCA_031412185.1 Betaproteobacteria bacterium
ATGCTGCGCCTGGTAGGGCTGGAGAAAGCAGCGTTGAAAAGCCCGTCACAACTGTCGGGCGGCATGCGGCAGCGGGTCTCCGTAGCGCGCGCTTTGGCGATGGACCCGGAAGTGCTGATGATGGATGAGCCCTTTGGTGCCTTGGACGCCATCACGCGCGAAGAAATGAGCGAATTCCTGCTGGAGATATGGGAACGCACCGGCAAGACGATTGTGTTTGTCACCCACTCTATCGACGAGGCGGTGTTCATGTCGCGCCAGGTCTATGTCATGGGCACCAACCCGCCCCGTATCGTGGAAGCCATGCCGATCACGTTGCCTTACCCACGCACTGAAGACACCTACGCCATGCCAGAGTTCGCACTGGCGTCGGGTCGGCTGCGCAGGTTGTTGAAAGAAGGCCACGGCTGGAGGGCGGCCGCATGACCGTACTCCGCCACATGCGCCATGGACTTGCCAGCGTCACCCCGGCCATCGTGCTGTCGGTGGTGGTGCTGGTGGTCTGGGAGCTGATTTCGCGCATATCCAAGCTGCCCCAGTTCGTATTGCCTTCTCCTACGGCGATCGGCACCTTGCTGTTCACGCGCCAGGCAACGCTGGCGCAGGCGTCATGGGTCACCGCCGAAGAGATTTTGTACGGCTTTTTGCTGTCTGCTGTGGTGGGCATAGCCATTGCGGTGACCATTGCGCGTTTCGAGCGGGTGGGCCGGGCGGTGTATCCGCTGATGGTGCTGTTCCAGAACGTGCCCAAGATTGCACTGGCACCGCTGTTCATTCTTTGGTTCGGTTATGACCTGGCACCCAAGATACTGCTGATTGTGGTGATGGCCTTTTTTCCGGTGGCGCTGAATATGTTGGTGGGGCTACAAGCGGCCGACCCGAATCTGGTCACTCTCATGCGTACGGTGGGGGCCACCCGCACCCAGATCCTGTTGCGTGTGCAGGTGCCGCATTCCTTGCCCTACTTGATGTCGGGCATCAAGATTGCCATCACGCTGAGTGTCATTGGAGCCATCGTCGGTGAATTTGCCGGTGCGTCTGCGGGGCTGGGTTACGTGATCCAGTTCGCCTCGACACAGATGGAGGCTGCGCTGGTGTTTGCCGCGCTGATCCAGATTTCGGTGCTGGGCATGTTTTTCTACTATGCCATCGAATTCATCGAGTGGAAATATCTTCCGTGGGCACCCAAGCTGTGAGCTAGTGGTGCGCCGTGTCTGTTTGCTTGTTTTACCCTCTATCCTGAAAGGATGAAAACCATGAAAGCCTTTTCCAGAATGCGCCGCCGTCTCACCGTTGCCGTCAGCGTTGCCGGCATGGGGCTGGCCATGACTTCAGCTTCCCTGGCCCAGACGCCCGCAAAAATGGACGACGTGTCGGTCCAGCTCGACTGGGTAGTGCGCTCAGACCACGCGATGTTTTTTGTCGCCAGAGAGAAGGGCTACTTCGCACAGAATGGCATTAACGTGACCGCCGTGCGCAGGGGTACCGGGTCCACCGATGCGTTGCGTCTGGTCGCCAATGGCAACGCCGAGTTTGGTTTTGCCGACTTGCCCACCTTGATGGTGGGCCGGGTGCAGTCGGTGCCGGTGGTGGCGCTGGCGGCAGTCAACCAGCGCAGCCCGATGGCCATGATTTCCATCAAGGCGAAACACCCGATTACCAAACCATCCGACCTGAAGGGCATGAACATCGGGGTGCATTCCTCCGGCTCCACCTACGTGTTCCTGAAAGCCTTCCTGGCCGCGAACGGCATGACACTGGCCGACATCAAGCAGAGCACGGTGGCGCCGCCGTATGAGAGTTTTCTGGTGCTGGGCCGCGTCGATGCAGTGCCGGGCTACATCAACGCAGAGGTGCCGGAGCTGGAAGACAAAACCGGCGGCGTCGGCTCGCTGTCGATCGTACAGGGGGCCGACTTCGGTTACCGCGCCTACGGCTCGGGCATGTTCACCTCCGAGAAGATGATCGCCGAGAAGCCGGATCTGGTGCAGCGCTTCACCCGGGCCTACCTGCAGGCGTTCCAGTTTGTTGCCGAGAACCCCAAGGAAGCGGTGGACATCGTGGTCAAGGCCAATCCGGAATATGCCAGCAAGGTCGAAGTGCTTACCAAGCAGTTGCAAACCAACCTGACGCGCAGTTTCTTCAGCGATGCGACCAAGTCCAGCGGTCTGGGGATCATCACGCCGCAGCAGTGGAAAGAAACCGCCGAGACCCTGATTGCCCAGGAGGTACTGCCAAAAACTGCCAGCCTGACGGCGGGTTACGACATGCGTTTCCAGGAAGCTGCCAAGCCATTGCGCCGCTGAAGCCGACTGCGCCACTTTAGCCACCGACCCATGGCGACCGAATCCACGACCACCGGGGCACATACCGCGATGGCCCCGGCCCACGACGGCTTGTTTTATGCGGGCAGCTGGCACGCGCCGCTGGCGGGTGGCTACCAGGACATCACTGAGCCGGGCAGCGGCAGACGGCTGGGCCGCGCGGCGATCGCCACCACGGCCGACGCCGATCTGGCGGTCGCTTCGGCCAGAAAGGGATTTGCAGTGTGGCGTGATACGCCACCGCTTGAACGTGCGCGGGTACTGAAAGGCATTGGAGCCACACTGCGCCAACACGTGGAAGAGCTGGCGCTGCTGGACGCCGCCGACTGTGGCAACCCGGTGAAGGAGATGGCTGCCGATGTGATGGTGGCGGCAGCCTTGTTTGAGTTCTTTGCCGGGCTGGTTACCGAGATCAAGGGCGCGTCCATTCCCATGGGGCCCAACGCGGTGAATTTCTCGGTACGTGAGCCGCTTGGCGTGGTG
>JANOCN010000294.1:0-1547 GCA_031412185.1 Betaproteobacteria bacterium
CATGTCACCCGGGTTCGATTGGTTCGAACCATGGATCCGACGCCTGGCAGGCTTGGGGCGCGTGCCTGGAGGCGACGCGTGGCAACCGTGCACCGAAAGCCGCTTCGGCCACTGTGACCTTCTGATCGCTGGCGGCGGGCCGGCCGGCCTGGCCGCTTGCCTGGTTGCCGCCCGTGCCGGCTTGCGCGTCATACTGGTGGACGATGGCATGGTGTTTGGCGGTCGTCTGGTCGCAGATGCTGCGATGCTCGACGGGCGACCGGCTGGAAAATGGGTCGATGCAGTGCTGGCTGAACTGCGCTGCTGCGCCAATGTCCGCGTGCTGGGCCGATCTTCGGTCTGGGGCTACCACGAGCACAACCTGGTGACGGTGTTGGAGCGCAACCCGGTCGATGCTCTGGGGCTGGACTTGCGCAACTGGAAGATTCGCGCCGCGCAGGTCATCGTCGCTGCCGGTGCGATCGAGCGGCCAATTGCTTTTGCCAACAATGACCGGCCCGGCACCATGCTGGCATCAGCTGTTCGCAGCTATGTCAATCAGTATGCAGTGTTGCCAGGACGCCGTGCCGTGGTGTTTGCCAACACCGACTTTGCTTATGCCACTGCCTGTGACCTGGCCCGTTCTGGCGCGTTGGTGCAGGTGGTTGATCCAAGGACCGAATCCTCGCCCACCTTGCTGGGCGCCGCGCGCGCGCTGGGCGTGTCCTGCCACATAGGCGCTCAGGTGCGACAGGCCTTTGGTGGCAGGCGTGTCGAAGCGGTGGAAGTGGTCGACCCAGCGGGAGAGATGCGTCGGCTGGACTGCGATCTGCTGGCCAGTTCCGGCGGCTGGAATCCGGCGATTCACCTCGCTTCCCAGAGCCGGTTGGCGCGTGTCAGTTGGAGCGATGAGGTGCAGAGCTTTGTGGCGATACCCACATCGCACCATTTGCAGCTTGCGGGTGCCGCCAACGGTATATTCGCCTTGTCGGGGTGTCTCGAAGATGGCAGGCGCGCTGGCGCTGCGGCCGTCAGGGCGTGCGGCAGCACCTGTGCGCCAATCACTCTGCCTGAAGCGCAGGACGAACTGTGCGCAGTCGGGGCACCGCTGTGGGCGGTCGCGCAGGGTCGGCGTCGCGACAAGGTGTTCGTCGATTTTTCGGGCGACGTGACTATCGCCGACCTCGGGCTGGCGCTGCGCGAGGGATTCGATTCGATAGAGCTGATCAAGCGCTACACCACGGCCGGCATGGGCGTGGACCAGGGCAAGACCGGCAACCTGAACGTGATTGGCGTGGTAGGCGCCATGACCGGTGTCGCGCCGGCCGCCGTGGGGACCACGACCTTCCGACCGCCGTTTGTTCCAATCGAGTTCGGTGCCATTGCTGGTGCGCGTTCGGGAGCGCAAATGTTTCCGTGGCGCCACACGCCGCTGACCGATTGGCACGTGGCCCATGGCGCGGTGATGGTGGACGCCGGCATGCGCTGGCAGCGGCCTGGTTATTACCCCGAGCAGGGCGAGTCCTGGCAGGAGGCTGCCGAGCGTGCGGCCCTGGCTGTGCGCAACG
>JANOCN010000295.1:0-3670 GCA_031412185.1 Betaproteobacteria bacterium
CCGCTCTCGCGGTCGTACACCACTTGTTCCACCAGCGCCTGGCCGATGCCTTGCACGGCACCGCCATCCAGCTGGCCCACCACGATCATTGGGTTGACCACATTGCCCACGTCGTTGACCGACGCGTAGGCTACCACCGCCACCTCGCCGGTCTCAGGGGTTAGCTCCACTTCGCAGATATGGCAGCCGTTGGGCCACGTTGGGCCACTGACCGAGCTGGTCGACTCAAAATGGATGCGCTGTCCCTCTTGCGCTGCAGCCAGCTCGAACAACCCGATGCCCAGGTCGGTACCCTTGACTTTGAAGCGCCCGGCGGCGTAGACGATGTCTTTGGCGTCTGCTTCAAGCCGACCCGCCGCCATGGTGCGCGCGTGGTCGATGGTGCGTTCTGCGCCTACCTTCACCGCAGAGCCACCGGCGAAGATCGAACGCGAGCCAGCGCTGCCAAAACCGTCGCCGCGGTCGGTGTCGCCCAGCACCACACGGATGCTGTCAATCGGCACGTCGAAAATATCCACCGCGAGTTGGGCCAGCGAGGTGGCAATACCCTGGCCCATGCCATTGACGGCAGCAAATACTTCGACGATACCGTCGCCCATCACGGTAAAGGTGACGCGCTCTTCAAACACATTGCCACCGGTCCACTCCAGAAAGGTGGCAATACCCAGGCCGCGCCACTTGCCGTCGCGTTTCGAGGCCGCTTCGCGTGCGGCAAAACCGTTCCAGTCGGCCAGCGCCAGGCCCTGGTCCATCACATGCTCGAAACGCCCGGTGTCGTAGGTCATGGACATCACGTTGGTGTAGGGCATCTGCTCAGGCTGGATCAGGTTGCGCCGACGTAGCGCAATGCGGTCCAGCCCGGTCTGGCGGGCTGCTACGTCCATCAGCCGCTCGATGATGTAGATAGCCTCGGGCCGCCCGGCACCCCGGTAGGCACCGACCGGAGCGGTATTGGTGAGCACGGCCTTGAACTGGAAGTCGACAGTCTGGATGTCATATACACCGGTCTGCACCCAGGGGCCGATCAGCAGTGGGATCAACACGCCGATACCACTGGCGTAGCCGCCTACGTTGGCCAGCGAATGCACACGCAGTGCCAGAACGCGGCCGCTGGCGTCGAGCGCCAGTTGGGCTTTGGTTTCGGTGTCGCGCCCGGTGGCGCTGCTCAGAAACTCTTCGCTGCGTTCGCCGATCCACTTGACGGCGCGTTTCAGCGTCCAGGCGCAAAAGGCCACCACGGCATCTTCCGGGTGGATGCCGCCTTTCATACCGAAGCCGCCGCCCACGTCGCCCACGGTAATGCGCACTTTGTCCAGCGGTATGCCCAGGATGTCGTTGCACAGCGAATTCTTGATGCCCGTCGGCATTTGAGAGCTCATGCGTACGGTCAGGCGGCCATCGGCTGGGTCAAACAGCGCCAGCAGCGCGCGCGGCTCCAGGGTAAGAGCTGCCAGGCGCTGGTTGGTGAGGTTGAGCGAGACCACATGGGTTGCTTTGGCAAAGGCCTCGGCAGTAGCAGCAGCATTGCCATGGCGCATTTCGGTGGAGACGTTGTCGGGTGCTGCGTCGCAGATCACCGGCGCACCGCTGGCGACAGCCTCGGCCAGACCGACTACCATGGGCAGCTCTTCATAGTCCACCACCAGCGCCTCGGCGGCGTCGCGAGCCTGTTGCAGCGTGATGGCCAGCACGGCAGCCACCGCTTCGCCAACGTAACGAGCCCGGTCCAGTGCCAGAATATGGCGCGCCGGGGTAGCGCACGGGCTGCCGTCGCCGCGGGTGAAACCGGCAATGCCGGGAATCGGCTTGACGCCCGCGGCTACCAGGTCGGCACCGGTGTACACGGCTGCCACACCGGGCATCGCGCTGGCGGCTGTTTTGTCGATAGAGACTATGCGGGCATGCGGGTATGGCGAGCGCACAAAACACAGGCGCAAGTGATCGCCGTAGCTTGCGTCGTCGGTAATGTCGTCGGTGAAACGCCCGAGACCTTTGAGAAGTTTGTCGTCTTCAATACGCTTGACCGACTGGCCGCTGCCGAAGCGCGAGTTGCTGGTGTCCATGTTTTCTTGCCTCTTGGTTCAAAATGGGAGCGCGCAGACCGGGCGTCAGTGCGCCTGGGCATTGTGTCGCATTTGCCTGAGGTTTGCGCGGACCACTCAATCATCGCGGCCGTGGTGCTTGTCCCATCCACGCTTGTGGTGTTTCCAGTGGCGGCGTTGCCATTCGGAGCGCCGCCAGGCGCGCTCGTCCTCGTAGACGTGACCGTAGGGCGGTGGCTGCAGGTAGATCGGGCGCGGTTGCACATAGACTGGCGCAGGCTGCACGTAGACCGGGTACGGCTGCACGTACACCGGCTGGGGCTGCCTGTAGACCGGTGCTGGTTGCACGTAGACCGGCGGGCTCTGTATGCCGATAGAAAAATACACGTCGCTGCGCGCGTGCGCGGCCGGGCCGCCGACCAGCGCCGCAGCAGCCAGCGTGGCCGCTACGAATAGTCTGGTAGAAATTGAAGCTGTCATAGTGGCTCCTTGGGTTGACGAAGACTGCATCTTGCGCTGGCCTGTGTGAACGCCAACTGAACAGAATCGACGCAACGGCACCGCCAAACGAAACCAAACGAAACCGGGTGAAACTACGCGTTGGCAAAGGTCACGGCGCTGGCAGCAGCACATCGACCCGTGCGCCGCCCCATGGTGAGCCAGAAAGCTTCAGCCGCCCCCCGTGGCCGGCCACCAGGTCGTTGACGACTGCCAGCCCGACGCCGTGGCCGGGCACACGCTCGTCAGCACGCACGTGTAGTTGCAGCACTGTCTGCGTGTCGCCAAAGCCGGGCCCGTCGTCGTCAACCCGGATGGCCAGTCCGCCCGGTGTTCCATCCAGGCTGGCGGCGACACGGTGTCTAGCCCACTTGGCGGCGTTGTCCATCAGGTTGCCCAGGATTTCGAAGGCGTCACCTTCGTCAATGCGCCACTCCAGGCCGGGCGGGCAGTCAATGGTGAAGTTCAGGCCCTTGTCGGCATAGACCTTGGCAAGAGAATCGCGCACGCGGCTCGCCACGGGCGCCAGGCGCAGGTAAGGCGCAAATCGTGCCGGGCCGCTGGCGGCAGCCCGGCCCAGCTGGTGCTGCACGATGGCGTCCATACGCGCCACTTGCTGGGTCACTGCAGACGGCAACTGGGCGGGTTCGGCCAACGCAGACCGCAGCACCGCCAGCGGCGTCTTGAGGCTGTGGGCCAGGAAACTCAGTGCCTCCTTGTAGCGCTGCTGGCGCACCCGTTCCTGCCGGATCAAGGTGTTGAGGTTATCTGCGAGTGCGGCGATTTCTGCCGGGTAAAGCTCCACCAGTTCGCCCTGTTCGCCCTGTTCGATCCGCCGGATCTCCTGCGCCGCACGCTGCAATGGCGCCAGCCCCCATTGCAGCAACGCGGCCTGCGACAGCAGCAGCAACAATGCAGCCCCTGCGAGCCAGGTCCACAAGGTGCGTTCGAATATGGCTAGCTCGCGCTCAAACTCTGCGCGGTCTTCGAGCACCGACAGCACCAGCGGTATTGCCTGGGTTTGTCCGGCCCAATTCACGCCGTAGCCTACTGCCAGGTAGTCGCGGCCGGCCGCATGCACCATGTCGTAGCGCCACTGGCCGACCGCCACGCTACGTTGAAACGGGGGG
>JANOCN010000296.1:0-13532 GCA_031412185.1 Betaproteobacteria bacterium
CCGAGTATCACGTACCCTGTCATGCCGACATACCGGCGATCGAGGCGATCTTTCTGGACGAAGTAGAAGACAAAACCAACCCGCTGAAGATAAAGGGTGTTGGCGAGCTGGGCATTTGCGGCGCTGGCGCGGCCATTGCAAATGCCGTCTACAACGCCAGCGGTGTTCGTGTTCGCAAGTTTCCCATCACGCTCGACAAAATTGTGGCTGGTCTGCCCAGCACGATGTGAACCTGAGGCTTGGCCTGGTGGTCTACGGCCGTCGCGATCGCACGGAGTATTCCTACAAAGAGCCCCGGCACAGACCGATGCCCACTCGCAGAGGGCGCAGTTACGCTATGGATTAGTCGGCTTCGTCGGCTAACAGTATCTAATTGTGACGATACTGTAACTAACTATCAGGGATACATATTATGAAATTCGCTAAACATCTCATCTCTGGCGCGTGCGCCCTCGCAGTTGCCGGAACGTTGAGCCTGGCCTTCGCGCAGACCAATGCGCCTGCCACCACCACGCCGAGCGCCCAAGCAGCACCTCAGGGAGCTGACCAGACGACGCCCGGTGCGCAACGGCCCATGACCCAGCAGGGTACGACCGGAACCACCGGGACGATGGGCACGACCAATAGCGGCACGATGACGCAGCAAGGCACGACTGGCACGACCAACAGCGGCACCATGAACAGCGGTACGGCTGGCACGACCACCAGCAACAGTGGCACCATGAACAGCGGATCGAGTGCCACCTTGCGCAACGATTCCACTACTGGCAACCGCAACACCACGGGCATGTCCAACAACCGCCGCATGAACGCGGACGGCACGATGTCGACGGAACTGGCAGCGCGCGCAGACCGCGGCTGATAGATGCACCCGGCCCGACTGTTCGTCGCGGCAGCGACAGCGCTGCTGATTGCGCTGCCGCTGTCCAGCCGATCAGGTGTGACCGTGGATCACGGTGCACACGCCGGGAGACAGGCTGGTGCAGACGCAGCCGTCGGCCCGGTTTTGACCCCAGCCCTGAGGCGGGGGACGCACCGTGCCGACTTTGGCGGCGTCAAGCCGTCGGCTGACGCGCGCCATATCTCAGATTGGATCGCGGATTCGGGGAACAACGGCGGACTGGAATTTGTCGTGCTCGACAAGAAATCTGCAGTGCTCTATGTATTTGGCTCCGATGCACGGCTGCGCGCTTCGAGTCCCATCTTGCTCGGCTCCGCTCTCGGCGATACATCCGCGCCCGACATCGGTGAACGGCCATTGAGTCAGATATTGCCCGAAGAGCGCACTACCCCTGCTGGACGGTTCATGGGCGAACGTGGTCGCAATGCACGCAACGAAGACGTGGTCTGGGTCGACTATGACGCCGCCGTCTCAATGCACCGCGTGCTGACCAGCAACCCTGCAGAACGCCGGCTGGAGCGCTTGGCAACGCCGAGCGTCGATGACAACCGCATTTCTTTTGGCTGCATCAACGTGCCGATTGCGTTTTATGAATCTGCCATTCGGCCCATGTTCGCCGAAACACGTGCGCTTATCTACGTGCTCCCGGATGTGTTGACGCCAAAACAGGTTTTTGGCTCCTACGATGTGCCGCCACTCGCGAGCGGCCCACGGCCTACCCGCATGCGGTAGTCGTTCTGGCGGCCGTCACCAATTCCGGCCAACTATCGTCTCGGTGGATGCGTCCGAGAGCGATGAATTGCCCGTACCAGTGGTGCAGTGGCCATCACCAACACAGCACCCCCCAGAGCCAACGGCAGCATGCTGCCGGACAGGCTGGTAAGCCATGCACCCAAGCAGGTACAGGCCAATCCGCAAGCGTAGTGTTGTACGGCCTTGGTACGCGTGGGTGACATGATGGGGGTACCTCTGTGATGAAGTCACCAGTCTACGGAGTGAACGCAACGCCAGGCGTGAAATAAGTGGCAGCTTGCCCCTGCATTAGTCGGCCTTGTCCAATTCGCTGCCGGGCGGATTGCCGCAGCTGCCGGCGTAGGAGACTTCTCACACCTCCCTGGCGTTGAAGGCGCGACAACGGGGCGCAGCTTCCGACAGCTTTTCCGTCTTGGCGGCCTGAAACTACGTTCAGCCATCTACCGATGGTCAGTGCGCCGGGCACTGGGCTCAAAGCACAAGGCGCGGCGTGTTCAAACAGCTTCAATAAGGGAACCACACCATGAGCAACGAAAGACCACTGATGACCGGACTGTTCCCGGACCGCGCGAGCGCGGAACTGGGCTACAACTCACTGTCCGAGCGCGGCTACACCAAGGACGACGTGAATCTTGTAATGTCGGAAGACACCAAGAAGACCCATTTCACCGCTGCGGGAACTGAGACCGAGCTTGGCAACAAAGCCGCTGAAGGTGCCGGCGTCGGCGGCGCCATCGGGGGTACCGTAGGCGCTATCGCTGCAGCCTTTGTTGCAGTCGGCACCACACTTGCGATCCCTGGCCTGGGCCTGGTAATTGCTGGACCACTTGCAGCCGCCATTGCGGGTGCCGGCGCAGGTGCAGCCACGGGCGGCTTGGTAGGCGCGTTGGTGGGCTGGAATATGCCCGAAGAGCGCGTCAAACAATACGACGAAGGTATTCGCAAGGGTGGCATTCTGATGGGTGTACGCCCCAAGAACGACGAAGATGCGAGCTACTTCGAACAGTCCTGGAAAACCAACCGCGCGCAGGACGTTTACCGCTAGACCATCACAGCCCAATCCGCGTTCGATGATCGCGGATTGATTCAGCGACGCCCGGTTCCGTCATGGCGGCACAACTGCCGCCCCTGCGCACCGGGCGTTTTTACGTGGTGCAACCAGGCACCATGCAACCAACACCATCGCACCTTAGGCACATGCCACCTGAACTGCAGCCCCGTAGCCTCACGCCCACGGGCCACACGCCCCTTTTGGCGCAGCCGCGCCATGATGCGCTGGCGCGTCGGCAGCAGGAATCAGTGACGCGCGCAAGACACCGCCCGATGTTACTGGACGATCAACCACCGGATGCCGCGACGCTGCGTACCGTCCTTGCATCAAGGTTGCGCGGAGAACAGGTGATTGTTGTGTCCAACCGGCAGCCGTGTTCGCACGAACTTTTAGAGGGCGTCGTACACATCAGGCGGCCAGCCAGTGGCCTGGTCACGGCAGTGGAACCAGTCATAACCGCGTGTGCGGGAACATGGATCGCCCATGGCAGCGGGAGCGCCGATCACCTGGTCGTCGACGACCGGGACGTTTGGCAAGTGCCATCGGAAGTTGGCAACTACAGCTTGCGCCGCATCTGGCTCTCCGCCGAAGAAGTTCAGGGCCATTGCGACGGTTTTTCCAACGCCGGCCTGTGGCCGCTGTGCCATATGGTGCATGTTCGTCCGGTATTCCGTGAGCAGGACTGGTGCCATTACCAACGGGTGAATCAACGCTTTGCCGACGCGGTAGTGGCGCAGGCGAACCGTGCCGACCCGATTGTGCTGGTGCAGGACTACCACCTCGCACTGGTGCCGACAATGGTACGCGCGTTACTTCCGCGCGCCACCATCGTCAGCTTCTGGCACATTCCTTGGGCGCATCCGGAACAGATGGGCATTTGCCCGTGGCTTCCAGCACTCGTGCACGGCTTGCTGGGCAGCGACATCGTGGGTTTCCAGACACCTCAACACCAGCGCAATTTCGTCGAGTCGGCACGTGCGGGTTCCCACCACAATAAGGTCGACCACCCATGCGATGTGGTTCGCGGTGCACACCGCAGCCGCGTGCGGGCTTATCCGATTTCCATCGCCTGGCCCAGCCAGCGCCAGATGGACGCCCTGCCCAGCGTCGCCCAGTGCCGCAAGGCGGCAGCGGCACGGTGGTCGGTCCCCGCGCATCGCAGGCTGATCGTGGGCATTGACAGGCTCGACTACACCAAGGGATTGCTGGAGCGGTTACACGCCCTGGAACACCTGCTTGAGCACTATCCTCAGTGGCGCGGCGCCGTGCAACTGATCCAGGTGGCCGCGCCCTCGCGCAGCACACTGACCGAATACGCCGGTTTTCGCGCCCAGCTCATGGCCGAAGTGGATCGAATCAACGCCAGGTTCGCGACCACCGATGCGCCGCTGGTACTGCTGCTCGACACGCACCACGACCGCGCTGCCGTGGATGCGTTGTACCGGGCCGCCGACGTGTGCCTGGTGACAAGCCTGCACGACGGGATGAATCTGGTGTGCAAGGAGTTTGTGGCGGCGCGCGACGACTTGCATGGGGTGCTGGTACTGAGCCAGTTCGCCGGTGCCGCCGCCGAGTTGCCGGACGCATTGGTCGTCAATCCCTACCATACCGCACAGGTTGCGCAGGCGCTGCACGTGGGCTTGCAGATGCCTGCGCAGGAACAACGTCGCCGCATGTCGCGTTTGCGTGCGACCGTCCAAGAGCGCAATGTATACCGCTGGGCCACCAGCATGTTGCTCGATGCTGCAGAAGTGCGCGCCCCGGTCGGGGCAGGTGTGCCAGGACCGCAATTAATGCCGAATGGCCCACAAAAGAATGGAACGCTGGCGCCCGCTTGAACAGCAGTCCTGCATGAGCGGATGGAATTCACCCCCTGGACTACTCGCTTTGGGCCAACTTGCCACAGGTCCGGCGGTGCTGGCGTTTGACCTGGACGGCACTTTGGCGCCGCTCACCGACCGCCCGACTGACGCGGTGGTGGCACCGGCCACAGCGCGCCGCCTTGAATCACTGTGTGCTGCGTGGACCGTCGCGGTGATCACCGGGCGTGCGGTGGCGGACGCCAGGCGACGGCTCGGATTTTTGCCGCACTACATTGTTGGCAACCATGGCGCTGAACGTGATGGGGCGGTGTCTTGCGCTGCGCTCGCCAACACGCTGGATCCGGTGCGCGAGCGCCTGAGCACGCAGCCTGATGGTTGGCGCAAACACGGCATCGTTGTCGAGGACAAGGGGTTGTCGCTGGCATTGCACTATCGCCACGCAACCCCCCGCCGCGCCGCCCGCCAGTGGCTGAATCGCCTGGCGGCAACCGTCGGCCCAGACATAAGCGCCATATATGGGCATGCGGTGCTGAACCTGACGCCGCAGCGTGCACCGAACAAAGGTGACGCACTGCAGGCGATCATGCGCGAATGCGGCACTGCGCAGGCATTCTTTATCGGCGATGACACTACCGATGAGAGCGCCTTTGCCGGACTGGTGCTACCGTCCGTCAGCGTGCGTATTGGCCCTGCAGGTGTTCGGACACGCGCCATTTTCCGGATGCACGATCAGTCACAGATCGACCTGCTGCTGCAGAAGTTAATGGAGCTGCATGCGTAAGCGGCACCGGCAAATGAGCCGCACCGATCAGGCAAAACCTTCGCGCTGGGCTACCGACCGGCTGTCTTCACACCACACATCCAGCCGCATGTCGCGCTCCAGCAACTGGCTCACGCGCGGCAAACCCAGGCCCTGCTCAAGCGCCTGGTGCACGGCGTCACCCCCCAGCACACAGCCCTCGATGGGCGCTCGCCAGTGGCATGCCAGCACGGTCCCGCCCGCTTGGAGCGAGGCGCGTGTTCTGCCAGCCAGGATATCCATCTGGGCAGGCGACAAATAGAAACCAAACTCACTGATGACGATAAGGTCGAATTTCTCGACAGGCCATTGCGCTGGCACCCACGCCTGCATCACCCGCACATGCGAAAAGCCACTCAACCTCGCTCGCGCCAGTTCGACAGCGTTGGCCGAGCCATCGGACGCCAGCAGGCTATCGCAGCGTGGTGCCAACGCAGCAGATAGCTCCCCAATGGCACAGCCGGGCTCGAAGGCACGTTCGTAGCGGGCCTGTGGCAGGCAGGCCAGCGTTAGCTCCCGTTTGCGCGCCTCGTACCAACGCGACTTGAACCGCCACGGGTCCTTGTTGCTGTGGAACAGCCCCTCAAAGTATTCAGCGGTGTGTTCCATGACAGCCCGACGCATCCTCAGAGAAAGAAGTACTCATGGCTGCGGCGCGACCTGGCGATGATTGCCGGGCCAAGCACCGGGCCGACCGTCACACCACGCGCACCCAGCTGGCTGGCATGAGCGGCCAGGGCGTCCTGCTTTTGCTGCTGCGTGGAGGGGTCCAGTGGCAAGCACCGGAGCCGATGCCACGGTATGCGGGTGTCGTTCGGGTTGCCCCAGTGCCACATCCAGACCGGGGCCTCCACCAGATCGCACCCACGGGCTTTGCACACCTGTGCAGTGCAGCGTCCGGTGGCATCGTGGTCTGGATGGCCATCGAATTGCCAGGTGGTCACGACCATATCGCCCGGCCGCAGCAGCTCCATCAGGCAAGCCCGCAGGGTGCTCTCATTTTGGGCCACCGCACCATCCGGCAACGCCAGCCGCACCGGTGTGCTGTTGTGCAGGCCGAGCCGGGTCAAGCCTTCCGCACTTTCGCCGCGCCGTGTCGAGGCCAAAGCCTGCGGGCTCCAAAGCGCGGATGCATCATGGCTGGCCTCACCGTCCGTTACCGCCACCACCAAACTCGATCCCCCACTGGCTGCATGCTGGGCCAACAGGCCGCCACAGGCCAGTACTTCGTCATCCGGGTGGGGCGCGATGACCACTATGCGTGGTCCAGGGTCGAGTCCCAGGTGCGGCGGCAACGGCGGCACTCCTGCCCGCTCTAGCCAGGGCTGCCAGACCCACTCCGGCGTTCCATTTCCGCGAATCACCCGGTCGGAGTTCATAAGCACCAGTTGCCGTCTTCTGCGGCCAGCACATGCTGGGCTAGCGCCGCAAAGTCGCGTTCGGCATGGCTTTGGCGCACGAACACCGGCAGGTCGGCCGCCATCCGCGCAAAACGGGCATCACGGCAAAAGGCAGCTGCACCCAGCGCGCGGCCAGCTTCGTCGAGCACCCTGGTGGCGCAGCTCTCCGCTGCCAAACGCGCGCGCAATGCCACCGCTGCAGCGTCCTGGTAGGGATGGTCATCGACCCACTGCGCCGCGCAGCGCAAGATGACAGCAGTGCTGTGCAGAAAGAGGTCCACCTTGCCCAAAGCGGCAAGCCGCAACGGGCAGCGCGCCGCTACCGGCACGCGCGCATTGGCCCGGTGCAGCGTTCTTGCCAGCGCAAGTGCGCCGCCGTACCAGCAGGCCGCAATACCAGCGCCTCCGTGCCAGAAACCGGGGCGCGCGAGGTAGTCACCCGGGTCGCCGACAGAATGTGCCAGCGCACCGTCTAACACCACATCCACACTGGCACTGTCGGCCATTCCCACTGCACGCCATGCGGCGGCGTCGACCTGCACACCCCGTTGCGCCATGGCTACCCGCACCAGCTGCGGTCGCGTGTCGTCGCTCCCCCAAGCGGTCAAGAGGCCATGGCTCACGTGCGCCGCGCCCGAACACCAGTGCTTGGTTCCATGCAGCACCACGCGGCCCTTCCCTGCTGGCGTCAAGCCTACCCGGTTGTGCGGCGATTCGGCCGCCCATACGCCCCAGGTGTTACCCGGAACCTGCGCCAACGGGTCATGCAGTTCTGCAAGGATGGCCAATGCGTCGGTGTGCCCTTCGTACAATTTTGCGAGCGACAAATCGTGCTCTGCGACGCTCGCCAACGCCTGCCAGCGCGCAAGCGTTGCCCCGCCGCCGGGTTGGGGCAACTGGTCCAGCCCGCTCTGCACCAGGAGGTGCAGCAATTCGGGCGCAGCGGCACTGGAATCTGCTGCGCCAAGCAACTCGCGCAGAGCGGCGCGGTGCCCCAGTGTGGTGGTAGCCATCACGACCTTGCCGCGCCCGCGCCCGGCATCTGTTCGGCCTCCACGCGCGCCAGCGTGGCCCCAAAACCGCCCGGCGCACGGAACTGACGCCGCGAGCTGGTTACGACGCGTGGTGCCGCCGACCACGCGATCGACGCGCCACCGCTTTGCAGTGCTTTCACCAACGCCACATCTTCACTGCTGGCCAGTGGCGGAAAGCCGCCAACCCGCGCATAAGCAGCCGCACTTACCCCGAGGTTGGCACCGTGGATATGGCGGTGCCCGTCTGCGTCGTTGTAGGTGGCATCGTAGTGCGCCCGCATTCGCGCGCCGTAAGAACCCCAGTCAAGCACGGCCACGGTCCCGCACACCGCGTCATGCTGCAACGCCAGTTGTGTGGAGAGCCAATCGGGCGCAACTAGAGTGTCTGCGTCGGTGAATGCCAACCAGCGTGCTCCCGCACCGATCGCCAACTCGGCACCTGCGGCCCGTGCTACGCCCACATTGCGCGCCTCCACCGCAACCGTTTGCGCCCCCATGAGGCGAGCCATCTCGCCAGTGGCATCCGTACACGCGTCCAGCGCCACCACCAGCATCACGGGCTCGCCGCGCAGGTGCGAGCAGCGCGAAGCGCGCACTAACGCGCGTAAGCAGGCGCCGATGTCAGCCTGTTCGTTGTGTGCAGGGACGATGACGGCAATCATGGGGCCGCCTGCGCAGCGGTGGTTACGAGGGATGCGCTGTTCTGCGCTGCGCGCGGCACCAGGTCGACGCCAGACGCGCGAAGGCGCAATACCGCCCCTTCAACTTGCACGGAATCGATCTGGGCGGGCATGGCAAAACCGGATATATCGAACAGTGGATTGACCGCAGCTTGCAGCAGCAACCGCACCATTGGGGGCGCTGTCACAGGGCCCAGCGACAATGCATCGATATCCAGATACAGCTGTGTGCCCATGGAGCCCACGCGCGCGCGGAGTTCGGCAGGCACACTGGTGCCAGAGCCTGGCAAGCCAAACCTGCCAGTAGCGTTAATGGTGTTGGGTGCGGCGAAACTCACCTGAACATCGCGGCTCCACCCACGCGCGGACAAGAAGGCGGCAAGGTCGTCAGCCAGCAAGTCAAACGACAGCACTGCGCTACCCACACCCGACAGCCGCTTATCGGCTCGGTTCACTGTGACATCGGTCAAATCGGCCTGCACACGGCTCAACACCGGCAGCGCCTTGCGCGCCACCCGCAAGCCAACTACCTGTACCGCTCTGATCCGTGTGGCATCCGCAGACACGCCAACCAGCGAAACGTCGTAGTGCAAGGCAGGGCCGATCAATGTCGGCAACGCACTGCGCAAGGCCATCTCGGCACGGTCGGTAGAGAGCGAGGCGCATGCAGCGAGTGCGACGCACACCAAGGCCAGCAAGCACTTGCAGCCTGCAAATACCAGCCTGTCGTCAGGCCACGCGTGCGAGCGCCAAGCGCTGCCCACGACAGCGCCCGACCGGCTTCTTGCTGTACCCAATGGAGACATCGAAACGTGTATTTTCTTGTGCATGGATAGCACACTCTACGCACCGAGAACCGCGCGGTCTGTGCGACATCGCACACCAAAGACCATATTTGCGACGTAGGTCGTGTCCGACAAATGCGCGGGGCGCTGTCACTGGCAAATACCCGGTTTGGCGGTAGCGCAGGGATCGCACCAAACTTAAGCTCTCGTCTGTGCTGCATCCACATTGTGCGCAGCGCAACAACCTTAACTTCTCAGCAACTTTTCAATTTTCAAGGAGCATTTATGAATTTCATCGTTTGGTTGGTCCTCGGTGGCGTTATCGGCTGGTTGGCCAGCATCGTCATGAAAACAGATGGTCAGCAGGGCCTGTTCCTGAATGTCGTGGTAGGCATCGTTGGTGCCATGCTGGGCGGCTGGCTGATCTCCCCGATGGTTGGAGTGGGCACCATCAACCAGGACAACTTCAGCATGGGTGCACTGCTTGTATCGTTTGTCGGCGCAGTGATTCTGCTGGGCATCGTCAATCTCGTTCGCCGCAAGGCGGTACGCTGATCTGGGTGTTGTCGACGGCATCCTGAAGTTTGAGTCGCTATTAGTGTCATCCCAACCTTTCGCATTGCGCAAGTGAGAGGCGGTTCGACCAAGGGCAATCGATGGATGCGCTGAACCACCTGCAGTGGCCAGCCATGGCTGTGACGATAGTCGCATCATGGCTGGTTGCTTCTTCCGACGAAGGCAGACGCAACGTCGGCTTCTGGGCGTTTCTGGTTAGCAACCTGTTGTGGGTAGCCTGGGGCTGGCAGGCCGGTGCTCCGGCACTGATAGCACTTCAGTTTTGCCTGGCCGCTATGAACATTCGGGGTGCCATGAAGACAGAATCAGCGTGATGCTTAGCACCTATGAGCAGTAACCCTTCGCAATCAACGGCCCTGACCTCCGTAAAGCCTATCAAGCGCTGGCTGTGGGTGGTGCTGTCGGCCGTGGTTGGTTTGCTGCTCCTGTTGCTGCTCTTCGACTGGAATTGGCTGCGCAAGCCGCTTGAGCGCTACGTCTCGAAAGAGACGCAGCGTGAATTTCGCATTTCTGATCTCGACGTGGATCTGGGCTGGAACCCCACGGTCAAAATGAAGGACGTGTTTTTCGCCAACGTGGACTGGGCTGTGTCAGGGGCACCGATGGCACAGATTGGCGCGCTCGAGTTCTCGGTATCGCTGCGCGGTTTGTGGGACGGAAAACTGCTGGTGCCGAGAGTCGCGCTGTCGAGGGCGGACCTGGTTTTCGAGCGCTCCACCGACAAGCGGCGCAACTGGGTGCTCAGGCCTCCTGCCGAAACCACAGAGCCGGGCCGCTTTCGCATCGCCAGCCTGTCGATCGACCAGGGCCGGGCGAGGTACTTCGACCATGGCGAACCGATGTTTGTTGATGTGTTGGCGAGCACCTTCGATCCCGGCGTCACCGCAATTGTGAAAGACGCCAAGGCCGAGCCGGAGAACCGCCGCTACACCACGCGCTATGTATACAAGGGCCACTACCACCAGGCGGGCTTTAGTGGCGAGGCGTTGACCGGCGACGTGTTGAGTTTCCAGCAGTCGGGCACCTTGTTTCCGATCAAGGCCAGCCTGAATGCAGGCACCACCCGCGCCGAGGCAGAAGGCACCGTAGCCGACGTGCTGGATATATCTGCCATAGACGTGCAATTGCACATCGCAGGCAGTACGCTGGCCAGCCTGTACCCATTCTTGCTGCTGCCACTGCCCGCATCGCCACCCTACGATTTTCGCGGGCACCTGGTTCAAAAAGGCGACCGGTACGCGATAGACGATCTTCGCGGCAAGATAGGCGTGACCGATATGGCTGGCAGTGGTGCCTACCTGCGCAAAGCGCCGCGTCCGCTGCTGACGGCAAAGCTCACCAGTCGCCTGCTCAACATTGCAGACCTCGGACCAATCATAGGTATACAGACCAAAGACACCGGCACACGGACCGCGGTTGGTGCAGCCGGTGCAGCCAGTAGCGCCCGCCCCCAACAAGCCGACACCAATACACGCGCCCAGGCACAGGCGAAGGAAAAGCAGACTGCGGGCGACAAGATTTTGCCAACCGGCACCACGGCAGCACGGGGCGACGGCATTCTTCCGGCCGGGCGTTTCGAGGGTGGGCGATTGAAAGCCATTGACGCCGAAGTCGACTATGTGGCGGCAAAGGTGCAGGCACCCAACGCCGTGGCTGTGGAAGACATGAAATTCTCGTTTCGCCTGAACGGTGGTGTGGCAAAACTGGTGCCGCTTGAGTTTGGTTATGCAGGCGGTCGCATAGTTTCCGACATCACCATCGACGCGCGCCAGGATACGCTGCGATCAGTGTTCAATGTGGATTTCCGCAATATCCAGCTGGCACGCTTGTTTCCGGCCCTACCCGCCATGGCAAAAGGTGCCGGGGCTATTGGTGCACAGATCAGACTCAGCGGCAGTGGCAACTCGATTGCAGACACGGCCGGCAATGCCAACGGCAGTGTCACGGCGGCCATTGCCAACGGCCGCATTTCAAATCTGATCGACGCATTCTCCGGTCTGAACGGTGGCAAGATCATCCCGCTTTTCGTCGGTGGCGACAAAGACATTGCGCTGAACTGCGGCGCGGTCTCGTTTGCGGTCAAGGATGGAATCGGGCATTCACAGTTGCTGGTCATAGACACTGCACAAACGCGGATTGACGGCACCGGCACCATCAGCTTCAAGGACGAGCGTATCGACCTCACGCTGGAACCCAAGCCCAAGCGGCCCGGGATCCTGTCGCTGCGTACGCCGGTACATGTGTTCGGCAGCTTTCGCAACCCCGACTACAGTCTGGAGAAAGGTCCGCTGTTGCTGCGCGCAGGTGCCGCGATCGCGCTGGCGGTAGTGAACCCCTTGGCCGCGCTGATACCCCTTATTGAAACCGGGCCCGGCCAGGATACCGACTGCGCGCGCCTGCTGGCACCGGTTCAAGGTGCCCGGCAGCAGGCCGGGGCATCTACCAGAGCCCAGCGTAAATCGAGCACTCCCGCCAAAGGCGGCTGAAGGCAGTCAGATGTGCGCTTGTGACCGCTAGCGTACGCCAGCGTACAGACAAACATCTTCGGCCGTCGCACACTCGATGGCGCGTCGGCGATAACGCTTACCTGCCGTTGCCAGGTTGTCTCGTCGAGCGGACTCCGCTCGACGTTTTGGAGTTGCACCCATGTCCAACAGCCATCAAATCGAACGCCGCGATGCGATACGCAATACGCTGGCGCTGCAGACCGTCAACGCACATCGTGCCAGCGCGGTGGCTGACGCTGTGCTCGAAATTTGGCAGCAGATAGGCACGCGGCTGGAGCCGGTGGTGGGCGCGCGCGGTGTCGACGTGTTGTTCGGACGCGCATTGCAGCTGACGAGCCGAGTTTTTCCGTGGCTCAAGACCTCCGCAGACAGTGGCAACAGCGCCGCTTCGTTGACCAGCATCCGGGACTGCCTGGCGTCACACGACAAGGATTTGGCGGCCGAAGCAGGGCTGGCGCTGATTGCAGAGTTCACCGAATTGCTGGCGACCCTGATCGGTGAGCCGCTGACTGACCGTTTGCTGGGGTCCGTGTGGGCACAGTCCGGCCCTGCTTCCCAAACCAACACCTCGTAACACGAAGGAAACGCTATGAACCATCCTGTCGAGATACGCCGACTCAGTACTGGGGTGCCAGGTCTGGACGAGGTGCTGGGTGGCGGACTGCCAGAATTCTCTTTTAACCTGATCGCCGGCCCGCCAGGCTCGGGCAAGACCACCCTGGCCCACCAACTGATGTTCGCGCTGGCCACCCAACAGCGGCCAGCGCTGTTCTTCACCGTGCTCGGCGAGCCACCACTGAAGATGCTGCGCTACCAGCAGCAGTTCTCGTTCTTCAACGCCGGCCAGATCAATGGCGACATTCGTTTTGTGAACTTGAGCGACGAAGTCGCCACCGACGACTTCGAGCAGGTGCTGGCACGTATCACGCAGGAGATTGAAGTAGCCCTACCCGGGCTGGTGTTCATCGATTCGTTCCGGGCCGCCATGCAGGAAGCCCAGAACCGACCGCAGACCAAGGTCAGCATGCAACAGTTTGTGCAGCAGCTGGGCGTGAAACTCAGCGGCTGGCAGGCCACAACCTTCCTGGTAGGTGAATACAGCGCCGAGAACCATGACCATCCGATATTCACCGTTGCAGACGGCTTGCTATCTTTACAGCAAAGTGTGCACCGTAATTCGATGGTGCGCACCATCCAGATCCTGAAAATGCGCGGCCAGGCCA
>JANOCN010000297.1:0-8390 GCA_031412185.1 Betaproteobacteria bacterium
GCAGCTTGAATAGTTGTGGCGTGTGCTGCATAAAGACGCCGGAGCTTTGCGCGCGGAAAGTTCGCCACGATGATCTTCGAGCCGGCACCGCGAAACAGCGGCAACGGCCGCCCGCGCCCAAACGACAGCGGCAAGTGCTCCACCCCGTGTTGCTGGTGCGTGGTGACAATCTGCTCGCCGTAAAGACCGATCAGGTTGACCTCGCAACCACTCGCGGCCACCAGATCGCGGATCACCGGAAGCCCAGCTTTCAGCAATGGGTCGCTCTGGCGAATCTGGTAGTCCAACTCGATGATGCGCGGACCCAGTGAATACGAGGCCGACGCAACCCGCACAAGAAAGCCTGTGCTGACCAGTTCGCGCACATAGCGGTAACCCGTCGGGCGGGTATACCCCAGGCGCTCGATGATGCGCTCTGCCGTCCACACCGGGTCGGTGGCCGAGAACAGCGAGAGCACCGCCAGCGTGCTGGAGAGACTGCTCAAACCAGGGCCTGTTCGCTGGCAGCAGGCGCCAGCCCCATACGAATGGACATCTCATGCACCCACTGCGCGCGTGGTTTGAAACCGGGCAGCGACCTCGCATGGGCTTCGGCCCAGGCCAAGAGCTCGGTGTCGTCCAGGGAAAAATCGAACGGCACACGCAGCGGCTGGTTCACGTACCAGGGCGTATCGACAAAAAGCTCCAGCCGGTTGCCCTCCGGGTCGCGCACATACACCGACAACGCGTTGCCATGACAGGCCGGAGATACCTCGCTCATTTCGCCACACAGCTCGCCCTGGAGCATGCTCTGGTACAGGCCGCGCAAGGTGGCCAGGCTGTCGACGCGAAACGACATCTGGTTGATGGTGTTGAAGCCGGGCTCGGCCGGACGGCCGGTGGCCAGCACGATCTGGTGGTGCTCGGTCGGGTCGCGGCTCAGGAACACCAGGTTTACGGTGCCTCGTGGGGTGTCGAGCTCACCCCGGTCGGTCACCGTAAAACCGAGAAACCGGGTGTAGAAAGTTTCCATCCGGACGAGGTTGCTGACATAGATGCCGACGTGGCTGAAGGCGATGCTGGGCGTGTGCGACATGGTGAAACCTTGGCTCGGACAGGTGAATGCTACACAGTAGTGAAATCTTGTCGAATGATATTTTCGACAATTATGATCGAAACTTTCGATATTGCAGTGCAACAAATCTTATATATTGACATTCTTATTCTCTGCGATACAGTCGCACGCATAGCTACCGAGGAGACATATGAAATTAGCAAGTTACCGATCTGGCAGTCTTGACGGCTACGGCATCGTTACCGGGCAGGGGGTGGTCGACCTGACGCGTCGGCTGGGCACCAAGTACCCGGACCTGCGCGCTCTGCTGGCGGCCGGCGCGTTGCCTGAGGCGCAGCAGGCTGGCGCAGGTGCCGCGCCCGACTACCAGATCACCGATCTCCATTTGCTCCCGGTGATTACCAACCCCGACAAAATTATCTGCGTCGGCCTGAACTACGAGGAACACCGTGTCGAATCAGGGCGCGACAAGACCGACAACCCGGTGTTGTTCGTGCGTTTTGCCAACTCGCAGATTGGGGCCAACCAGCCGATGTTGCGACCGCGCGAGAGCACCCATTTTGACTACGAAGCCGAGATTGCGGTGATCATCGGCAAAGGCGGGCGGCGCATTTCCGAGCAGGATTCGTGGAGCCACATTGCAGGTTACAGCTGCTACAACGACGGCTCCATCCGCGACTGGCAGCGCCACACCTCGCAGTTCACCGCAGGCAAAAACTTCCCTGGCACGGGAGCCTTTGGGCCGTGGATGGTCACTGCCGACGAGATTCCTCCAGATACGGTCATGACGTTGTCTGGCCGACTCAATGGCCGGGAGGTTCAGCGGGCCACCAGCGAACAGATGATCTTCAAGATCCCGGCGTTGATCCGCTACATCTCGGCATTCACCGAGTTGCTGGCGGGCGACGTGATTGTGAGCGGTACGCCGGGCGGCGTAGGTGCCAAACGCACACCACCGTTGTGGATGAAACCCGGTGACACGGTAGAGATAGAGATCGACAAGGTGGGTGTGCTGCGCAACACCATCGCCGAAGACTGAGGTCTAGCCCAACAACCCCGAGGAGACAACCATGAACGCCATCGCCCGTATTTTCAATCTGCTGCTGCTCGCCACTTTGTGCTTCGCGCATAGTGCCTTCGCGCAGACCCCGCCAGTCAAATTGAAGTTCTCCATTTTCTCGCCCGACAAAGAGGTTACCTACCTCAATGTGTTCAAGCCATTCGCGGAAGCGGTGAACAAGGAAAGCGGCGGTGCGGTCGAGATCGAACTGTTCCCGAATGGAGCTTTAGGGCGCAGCCCCCTACAGCAGGCGCAAATGGTGCTGGATGGCGTAGCCGACATAGGGTGGGTGATTGCGTCGTACACGCCAGGGCGTTTTCAGGAAAACGAGGTGTTCGAGTTGCCGGGGCTGTTTCGCGACCTGAAGGAGGCCACCCTGGTGTTCACCCGCGTCGTCAACAGCGGCAAGATCAAGGGGTACGAAGAGTTCTTTCCGATAGCGCTGCTTGGCACCGCGCCCTACAGCCTGCATTCCCGTTTGCCGCTCAATTCCATTGCCGACATCAAGGGCAAGAAGATCCGCGTCTCCGGCGCGATTGAGAGTGAGACCATCAAGGCGCTGGGTGCGGTACCGATCGGCATGCCGGTGACGGAAGTGCCTGAGGCCATCAGCCGGGGCACCATCGATGGCACGACTTCCCACCCGGCACCGCTGGTGGACTTCGGTATCTCCCGAGTTACCAGCGCCCATTACTTCACGCGCCTGGGCGTGGTGCCGCTGGCCGTTTTGATGAACCGCAAGAAGTTCGACAGCTTGCCCAAAGCGGGCCAGGATGCCATCCGCAAGTTCAGCGGTGACTGGACGGCGGCGCGTTTCAATGAAGGTGTGGGCGCGTACAACGACACGGTTGTAAAGCAATTGCAGGAGGACCCGAAGCGCAAGGTGGTGTTCCCACCGCCGGCCGATCTGGAAGCCATGCAACCCGCGTTCAAGTCGGTCATCGATGCCTGGCTTGCCAAGAGCCCGCGCAACAAGGAGTTGTTGGCCCTGGTAGAGGCGGAAATTGCCAATGTCCGCGCCGGGCGTTAGGCCGCTCCGGCCTGTTCAGCTATTGCAACAACTCGAGCGCACCGGGCTCGCGGCAACGCGCGCGTTGTCGGGCGCGGGCCTGGTGGCACTGATGTTTTTGGCGGTCATGACACTAGCCGATGGCCTGGCACGCTGGCTTGCGAACCAGCCGATTGAAGGTGTGCGCGACATTGGTGCGGTAGCGATTGCGCTGGCGGTCAGCTGCTGTCTGCCAGTCGGGTTGATGGAGCGCAGCAACATCACGATTCGCTTCATGGAGTCGCTCGGCGGCCCAGCGGTCGGCAAGGTGTTCGACGCATTTGCAGCACTGCTGGTGGCTGCAGTCGTAGTTGCGATGGCCTGGCAATTCTTTGTGTTTGCCGGCAAGGTGGCGCGGGCCGGCGAAACCACCTGGGTGCTGAAGATTCCCACCGCACCGTTCTGGTACGGGGTGTCGGCGATCCTGTGGTGCGCAGTGGCGGTGCAACTGATCACGGTGGTGCTGGAGCTGGCGCGCTGCCTCGGGCGCTTCGAGCATACACAGCGGGCTGGCTCGTGAGCTGCACGAAGGTGACAGGGTGAGCGCACTGGCGATCGGTGGCCTGGGGCTGGCTGCATTGTTTGGCCTGATCCTGATACAGGTGCCGATCGGTTTTGCGATGATCATTGTGGGGGTGGTGGGTTACGCATTGCAGACCGGCTGGGGGCCGGCTTTCACGTTGCTGGCCAGCGAACCCTCCGGCCTGCTGGCGAGTGTCGACCTTGCAACCGTGCCGCTGTTTCTGCTGATGGGCACGTTCGCCACTGCGGCCGGTTTCTCGGCAGACATTTACAGAGTGGCCGCCAGTTTTCTCGGCCACCGGCGTGGTGGCCTGGCCTACGCCACCATCGGGGGCTGTGCGGCATTTGGTGCCGTGTGTGGCTCGTCCACCGCCACTGCGGCAACCTTTGCCAAGGCAGCGTTGCCGGAAATGCTTCGGCGTGGTTATTCCACATCGTTCTCGACTGGCACGATTGCCGGGGGCGGTACGCTGAAGGCGCTGATCCCGCCGTCGATCGTGATGATCCTGTATTGCATCGTCGCCAAGACATTCATCTTCGACCTGTTCATTGCCGCATTGGTACCGGCGTTGCTGGCGATCACGCTCAATCTGGTGGCCATCGCCATCCAGGTGCGGCTGCAGCCGCATATTGCGCCACTGACGGATGTCGTGCCATGGCCGGAGCGTATCGCGGCACTCAAGCAGGCGGCGCCCGTACTGGGATTGCTGGCGTCGGTGTTCATCGGTCTGTACAGCGGCGTCTTCACCGTCAACGAAGCGGCATCGGTAGCGGCCGTGCTTTCGCTGGTTTTCGCCTTGGCGCGCGGGCGCATGCGGTGGGACGCGGTGTGGGCCGGCATCCGTGAGTCTGCCAGTACTACCGCGATGATCTACGTCATCATCATCGGTGCTTCGGTGTTCACCTACTTCATTACGCTGGCGCGTGTGCCGGAAGCACTGATTGCGCTGGTCGGCAAACTCGACATGCCGCCGATGGGAATCATTTTTGCCTTGCTCGTGGCGTACCTGATTCTGGGTGCCGTCTTCGACGAGATTTCGGCGATGCTGATTACGTTGCCGTTTGTGCTGCCCATCATCGAGAAGCTGGGTTTCGATGCGGTGTGGTGGGGCATCATCAATGTGGTGGTGATCGAGCTGGGCATGATCATCCCGCCTATCGGCATCATCGTGTTTGTGCTGCACGGCCTGGCACCCGACATACCGCTGCGAACGATCTACCGGGGCGTGGTGCCGTTTATCGTGGCCGACCTGATCCTGCTGGCGCTGCTGGCGTTTTTTCCTGCCATTACGCTCTGGCTGCCAGCGCTGTTGAAAGCCTGAATTGGGGAGGTCTCACCAAGGGCAAACCGATTTTTCGCAATAGCGACATGTTGGTCTGCGCTGGTCAGGGGTTTGTCTCAGGCGTAATCTCGAGCGCCACCAGAATCCGTGCCACCATGTTGTAGGCTGCAATCGCCGTGGTCAGCTCGACAATCTGCGTCTCGTCAAAATGCTTGCGCATGGCAGCGAACACCTCGTCGCTGACCTTCACATCACGAGTCATCTGCGCAGCGTATTTCACCACCAGTTGCTCTGCGTCATCCAGCACATCACCCGATAGCGTGCGGGGAGGGTCCGTGGCGATGTAGGAGCGCAGGGCATCCAGCTGTGCCTGCGTGCCACCGGCGGCCAGAAAGTCTGGCGCATGGTGGTGGTATTCATAGTGCGCGCCAGTGAGCAGCGCCACCGTGCAAATGGCCAGCTCACGCAGCCTGCGGCTGGTAGGCAGTGCAAATCGCACGTCGCGCATGAAGATATTCCAACCCCGTGCCACCGGTTCGCTCCATAGCAGTGCCTTGTCGAGGTTCAGTAGCGCACCGCCCCGGCGCGCAACGATGGCATCCACCAGGTCTTTCGGTTGTGGTTTGAGGGCAGGGGTCCAGTCGGGGATACGCATGGGTGTTTCTCAAGGGAGCTTCGAACGTTGGCATTGTCACCGGCCGGGATCAGTTTGATGGAAATTAGCGAGTTTATGAATATTCACTAATATCGCTAATAAAGGTGTCAAGTCGCCGCCGAGATTGGGCTGCCAGGCCCCACGCGCAACGACTTGATCGCCAAAGGCACGCTCTGCAGGAGGACGACATGCTCACTCTCTATGGTTTTGGACGCATCTTTCCCGAGGGTCACGGCGAGACGAAAGACCTCTGGGCGCAGTGGGCGCTGGAGGAGACCGGGTTGCCGTATCGAGTCCACGCGCTCGACCACACCGGCGGCGAGCTCGACGGCGACGCCTACAGCCTCATCAGCCCTTTCCACCAGGCACCGGTCATTGACGACGACGGCTTCGTGGTGGCTGAGTCGGCCGCGATAGCGCTCTACCTTGCCGAGAAGGCCGGCAAACTGATCCCCAGCGACGCCCAAGGCCGCACCTGCTGCTGTTAGCCGACGCCGAACACGGCTTGGCGGATATCGCCGCCGGACGCACGGTTGCGGCCGATGCCGCCATCGCCCGGGTTCAGCAGCGCCGCTCAATCATGTGTCGTCCCGCTTTATCGGGAGACCCAGACGAATAGGACCACCCCGACTTGTTGCGTCCACCGGGGTGCCGCGTCGTGTCACGTTGAGCCGATGGTTCCGAGCCAGCTCCTGCGCCGTTTGCCGGACTTGCGGCATCAGATGGCGCCAGCCAAGGCCGTCTGGGACCAAGGCTCGGGCAACCTCTGACGGGCAAATAGTCGCACCTTCGTGGCGCGTCGCCAGCAGACCGAAGATCTTGTTTTCGATGGCGGCGTTCGTTGCCTGATCCATCTGACCGTTCATGAAGCGCGCTACTTGGACCGAGGAGGCGTCGAAGTTGATGGAAGCGATTCGCCGCTCACCCACGCAGCGTGCCATCAAACAACGCCAACATCGCCTTCCAGCCGCGATCGGCCGCATCGTGGTCGTACACCGGGAAATCCGGCACCATCCAGCCATGCGCAGCGCCAGCGTACATCTCGGCACGGTAGCGCACACCGGCCTGGGTCAACGCAGCTTCAAGACGCGCAGCCATGGCCGGCGGGTAGCTGCCATCGTTGTCGGCACTGGCGACATACACCTCCGCTGCCAGCCTGGGCACCAGCAGGTGCGGACTCGTGGGCGCATCGGTCGCGAGGTTGCCACCATGGAAGCTGGCGACCGCCGCAAAACGCTGGGGGTAGGTGGCCGCCGCAGCCAGGGCCATGCCACCACCCATGCAAAAACCTACTGCGCCGATCTTGTCGCGCGCGATATCCTGGCGTGTGTCGAGATACGCTAGGAAGGCACCGGTATCCTCGGCCGCCTTGTCGTTTCCGGTGGTCGCCATGAGGGGGCCGAGAATCGCCATCACGTCACCCGCGAACACTTCCTTCGGTACCAGCGGCCCGTACGGCCCATAACGGTAGAAAAGGTCGGGCAGCAGCACGACGTAACCGGCGTCTGCAAGCCGCTGGGCCATCTCCAGCATCGCCGAACGGATGCCGCCTGCGTCGCCGTAGAAAATCGCCGCGGGCCATGGGCCGTCGCCATTGCTCGGCGACATGACGTGTGCAGGGCAATCGCCGTCGTGGGTTTGGATAGTTACTTGTTCAGTGGGCATGAGGTTCCTTTTTGCCGGTGGCGATCCCAAAGCAGTCGCTTGCTGGCGAGAGCGTCTGACTTATGTATTTGGCCGACGCTCTGGCAGGATAGCCGAAAGACAGGCAATCCTCGTCACGCTGGACGTGCGCACGGGCGACATCGCCTGTGGGCAGCCGGAGCCTGTAGAGGTGTGACGGAGCTGGCGGGCCCTATTCGCAATGCAACCCGCTTCAAGACGGCGGCGGCGATCCCCCTGGCCCTTGATTCGCGGCTCTGCCATACTTTGCGCATGCGCGTTGTAGGCAATTCCAGAATTCCCGGTCCCCAACTAATGCCTAGTGCAGAAGGGCTGGTCGCGGCCCGCGCGCACCAGAATGCGGGGCTTGCGCTAGCGGCAGTTCGCACCACCGGGATCCCCCATGGCATCTACCGGTTTGCATCGCACGAAGCGATGAATCGCGCTACCGAGGAAGCATTGGTTAGCGCGATCCGGCTGAATGTGCGCGCGCGTGATGCTGTTTCTGGCCTCGAAAATGACGGATGAAGCGCAAGGCACTGCCCGGCCTGCAAGCGTTGAGGACCTCAAGCTGCTGCTTCGTGCGCTGGCTGATAACGGCGTTGAATACTTGCTGATTGGCGGCTACGCGCTTTATGCCTTGGGTTATCAGCGCGGTACGGTAGACATCGACATCGTGCTGCAACCCACACTGGAACAAGGCGAGCGAGTACAACGCGCTCTTTTGATGTTGCCGCAGGGAGTCGCCAAGGATCTTGACCCGGCGTGGTTTCCCGAAGGTGAAACCATTCGCGTAGCCGACGAGTTTGTTGTAGACCTCATGTTCAACGCCTGCGGGGAGACCTACGAGTCTCTCCTGCCCTATGCGCAGACCATCGACTTTGAAGGAGTTCCCGTGCGGACCTTGAACCTCGAAGGTTTGCTCAAGACCAAACAGACCTCGCGCGACAAGGACAGGCTCGACAGACTCATTCTCGAGCGGGCACTGGACGCCGGTAGCAACAGGTGACGAAGAATATTGGCCTTGCCGATCCACCCAAGGTCGTTTCCCGCCTCACCGCCCCAGCAACCCACTCACCACCCCCGGCCGGCCCGCCACCCGCAAG
>JANOCN010000298.1:0-2085 GCA_031412185.1 Betaproteobacteria bacterium
CAAGCTGATCAAGAAGGTGGGTGAAGAGATGCTGCAGGACGAGGAGGTCGGCCACCTGCTGCGCGAGCCACTCAAAGGCAAGTTGTCGCGCATCGACCCTGGCGTCAAAATATTCCGCTGCAAGTTCGAGACCGCTCCTGGCAAACAGTTCGATGTGCGGGCGCAGGCCCTCAAGCGGCTGGAGGCGGCGCTCAAGGCAGCCGGCATAGCGTTTGCCGATGGCCGACAGATCGTCTATCTGCAGCAAACCGCCGATTCCCTGGAGGTGTCAGGCGCTGCGCCCGCCTGAACGCGGTATGGCGTAGGTGCCCACCGCGTGCGCCACTGGTTCTGCAATACCTTCCGAGTACAGCGCGACCTCTCCCACTGCCAGCGTCTTGCCCAGCTTCATCAGCTTGCAGACACCGATGATGGCCCTGTCGGCCGAGGGTTTGCGCAGGAAGTTGACGTTCAGGCTGGTCGTCACCGTCAACGGCACAATGCCGATCTCGCCCAGAATAGCCACGTACAGCGCAACGTCCGCCACCGTCATCAGCACCGGGCCTGACACGGTACCGCCGGGGCGCAGCGCACCGACGCTGATCTGCTGGCGGACCGTCGCCGACGCATTGCCAACGGCCTCGACCGTGCAGGTACTCTGGGGGAACTCAGCCGCCAGGAACGCACTGATTTCTGCCTTGGTGGGCATGGGTTCTTTCCTTCAAAAATCTGGCCGTGTCGTCGGCATGACCGGGATGGTCAGGACTGTAACGTATTGATTTCCTGGCCCGCTCCGGTACGATGCCACGCATGAAGAAACCCAAAAAACCCGCGCCAGGCAAACTCGACAAGAGTGATTACTACGACGCATTGGCTCCACTGCAACTGGCGCTGAACGACCTGGCCCGGTGGCTGCAGCACACCGGCAAACGTGTGGTGGTGGTGGTGGAGGGCCGTGACACGGCTGGAAAGGGCGGCGTCATCACGGCGCTGTCGGAGACCCTGAACCCGCGCCAGTGCCGCACCGTTGCGCTGGCCAAGCCCAGCGAACGCGAGCAGACGCAGTGGTACTTCCAGCGCTACATTGCGCATCTTCCAGCGGCAGGCGAAATCGTGCTCTTCGACCGCAGCTGGTACAACCGTGCCGGTGTCGAAGTGGTGATGGGTTTCTGCACAGCCGCCCAGACCAAGGCGTTCTTGAAGCGGGCGCCGGTGTTCGAGCAGATGCTGATCGACGACGGCATATTGCTGTTCAAGTACTGGTTGACGGTGGACCAGGCGCAGCAGGAGCAACGCTTTGCCGAGCGGCTGGCCGACCCGCTCAAACGCTGGAAGCTCAGCGCGATTGACCAACAAGCCCGGGAAAAGTACGCTGAGTACGGCCGCGCACGCGACGCGATGCTCAAAGCAACCCACACCGCGCAAGCACCCTGGACGCTGGTGGATTTCAACGACCAGCGGCGCGGCCGCCTGACGCTGATCCAGGACCTGCTGGCGCGCATCCCGGACCACGCCGTGCCCGAGAGCCAGATCGAATTTCCGCCGCTCGGCCACGAACCCCTGCGCGAGCGTTTTGGTGCCGGGCCGAAGCCGATCAAGCCACCGAAGCCCGTCGATTGAACGTCTCATGCTAGTATGTTTTAGCAAACAACAAGAGGAGCAAGTCATGGTCAATCGCCGCCGCTTTGTGCAAGCCGGGGTCTCGGTCCCGGCAATCGTGTCCTCGGCCTATGTGTGGGCCCAGGCAAAGCCGGAAAAACTGACCATACTTTCGCACCGTGTGCACATGTCGGTGCTGACCGGCGCCAAAGGCGGGAACGCCACCACGGAATGGTCCACCCGCAACGGCATTGGCCTGGAATGGGTCACGCTGGACACCGGCCCGTTGCATGAGCGCCTGTTCCGTGAAGCGAGTCTTGGGTCTACCTCGATTGATCTGGCGTTTATGGTCAACACCCGCGCCACACCCAACGTGGCCAATCTGCTTGAGCCGCTGGAGTCGCTGATGCAGGCCAACCCGATTGACGACGCCAAAGACATGTTTCCCGGCCTGATGGCGGCGATGAGGTTCGGGGGCAAGCAATATGCCATTCCGCAGCGCCATGC